>CAYOLA010000076.1:0-50204 GCA_964404735.1 uncultured Bacteroidales bacterium | reverse complement strand
GCTTGGCACGTCGGCAACCAGGGTGGCCGGCAGCAAGACCCCATCCTGAAGGCATGCGGCATACAGCAGCGGCTTGAGCACGCTGCCGCTGCTGCGGGGAGCCATCACGATGTCGACCATTTCCCCGTGCAAACCACCTTTCAGGGTGGTGTTGCCTGCCCATGCCAGCACCTGTCCGCTTTCCACTTCCAGCACCAGGGCCGCTGCATTATGCACCTTGTTTTGTCTGAGCCGCTGCACATGCCTGTCGAGCAGGTCCTGCACAGCCTGTTGCAGATGGATATCAACGGTGGTGCGTGTGCGCAACCCCTGCCGGCTGTCATGCATCCTGGCCAGCAGATGCGGCGCATGCTGCGGCAGGGGCAAGGGCTCGGCGGGCAGGGGCTCGGCCAATGATAAGGACCAGGTAAGCGTGTCAATGGTGCCTGAAGCCAGCAGCCGCCCGAGCAATGCATTTCTCTTCTGTTCCAGCAGGGCACGGTTCCGGCCGGGATGGATCAGGGCCGGTGCATTGGGCAGCACGGCCAGGGTGGCCGCATCGGCCCAGGTGAGCATGGCGGGCGGGCACCCGAAATAGCGCCACGAAGCCGCCTCCAGCCCTACCACATTGCCTCCGAAAGGGGCATGCGACAAATATATGGCCAGGATCTCCTCCTTGCTGTACATCAGCTCCAGCCTGATGGCCAGCGAGATCTCCAGCACCTTCTCATTGATGGTGCGGGGCATCGACTTCCGCATCAGCCTGATCACCTGCATGCTGATGGTGCTGCCTCCGCTGACCACCTTCCGGTATTTCAGGTTAAGATACAGGGCCCTGCCCAGCGCGGAAAGGTCAACACCGGGATGATGCAGAAAATTTTTATCCTCGTAGCGGATGATGCTGGCCTTCATGCGCTCCGGGACGCTGTCGGGCGGCGGGAAACGCCATTGCCCGTCGCCGGCGATGATGGCCCCAAGCAGGCGGCCGTTGCGGTCTTCCACGAGCGTGGAATAAGGATCATCAAAGCCTGCCGGCCTGATCGCCAGCCAGACCGGCAATAACAGCAGCACCGGCACGACTGCCCGAGCCCATGCAGGGAGTTTCAGGTATTTGCCTGCAAAGGACATACCCCTATTCGGCCCTGACCACTTCCACCCAGCGGCCGGATTTCCTGGCGAAGACTGAATGGTCGTACATGGCTTCGCAGTACACGCCCGGCAGGTAATACCGGCCGGTGTAGGCGGCATTCAGCAATATGCTGAACTTCACGCTGCCGTTGCGTTCCAGTCCGAAATAGGTGATCACCCTGTCGTCGCGAACATCACGGTATTCAAAGGCACTTTCGTCCATCACGGCAGGAAGCCCCTGCATGCGCCTGTTCATGATCTCCCATCCCGAAGGGAATACCTGTGTCAGGGCCAGGTCGCGGTAGTTGTTGTATATGCCGGCATTGGTCACCCTGACCTCTGCCATGAAGTCCATGCCCTGTTCAAGCCTGGCGGGATCGATTTCCGCTCCCGACATATCGCGGTAAACCACCTTCATGCTGATGCCGCGTTCCATGTCGCCGGTGCTGTCGACCAGCGGGGTTCCGCTCAGGCAGAAGCCCAGGTGCAGGTCTTTGTCGTCATCGTTGACGACCCTGAGCCTTATAGTGCTTTTCCCGCTCACATCCGCTTCGATGCGTTCGATCCCTTCGCTGCCGGCTTTGCTGACCGCTGCCTGATCATAGACCGTATAGCTGAACCTCATCCCGTCGGAGGCTTCCGGCAGGCCATCGAGGTAGGCAGCCATCGAGAGCAGGCAGAAGGCGCTGGTCTGGGTGCTCATCCACTGCGGGGAGGTGAGTGCAGCCGACACCTGCATGGCGAGCGGAAAGGCTTTATCCTTTTCGTTGAGCAGGCATAGGCTTTCGAGTATCATGGCCATGTCGCGCAGGCCGGAACCATAAGTCTGGTCAAAGGCGGGATAGCTTTCGGTGATCACTCCCGCATCCTTTGCCAGTTTTGATGCTGCTTCCGGCTGGCCGGCCAGTGCATAGGCTGCGATGAGCCTCCAGCGGGCCGGGTTGCTGATGCGGGGAAGCTCACGCAGGCGGTTCATGGCCCGCAGGTCGGGATTCCCCGACAGTGCCAGGGTATAGAGCCGGTAAGCCTGGCCAAGGCCAAGGTTGTAATCCGCGTCTTCGTCGGGCGACCACCTGGCGGCGCGTTCCTGCTGGTATTCGAGCCATTTGGCCTTCAGGCCGATGGGCAGTGTATAGCCCCGTTTCTCCGCCTCCAGGAAGAAATGGCCCGCATAGGTCGTCACCCAGTCGCTCACCGCGCTTCCCGGCCAGGTCCTGAGTCCGCCACCGGCCGCCTGAAAGCCCGGCATGCGGTTGATGGCTGCGCGGATGTTGGCGTTGATCTGCCGTTCCTGACGCTGGCTCACCTCCGTGATCTTCTTTAAGTACAGTTGGGGGAAGGCTGCCGACACCACCTGTTCGAGACATCCATGCGGATAAGTAAGCAGGTAACGTAAGCGGCGCTCCAGGTTGACCGGCAGCATGGCCGACACCTCCATCGAGACCTTGTTGCTGCTTTCCATCCCCGGCAGCTTGCGTGCAAGCAGGAATTCTTCGCCCGGAGCCAGCTTTTTGTTGATGAACTCCGTAACAGGCGGATTGGGATTGCGGATGTCGAGCTCAATGGCATAGGTGGCGCGATGGCTGCCGCTCACGGCTTCGATGCTGACGGTGGCCAGGCCGGTCGTTTTCGCCGCCTCCAGCCCGAAGGTGATGATGCCTTCGCCGGGCGCATCAAAATCAATGCTCCCGGCTGTGCGTTCGGCCTGCAACATATCGTTGGTGGCGACTTTTACGCTGACGGCAGAAATGCCCTCATCCATCGCAAATACCGTCACCGGCAGGTCCACCTTTTCTCCCGGGCCCAGCACCCTGGGCAGGGTGGCCAGTATCATCAGGGGCTTTTTCACCGCTGTGGTCTTTTCTGCGGCCCCAAATGACATATAGCCCGAAGCCACCACCATCGTCCTGACGGAGCCCACGTAATCCGGCATGACCACACGGTGTACGGCACTTTCGCCTTTGCCAAGGCTGAATGGGCCGAGGTGCTTTACCACAGGTTTGAAACGGTTGGCCTTTTTATCCTTAACCGGTGCCAGCTCTTCGTCGCCGCCAATGCCAAACACGCTTTCGATCCTGCCGCCCCAGGCGCCGATCACATAATTGTACAGATCCCATGTTTTTACCCCCAGGGCTTCGCGGGCAAAGAAATGCTTCCAGGGGTCGGGCGTACTGAAACGGGTCAGGTCGAGCAATCCCTCGTCGACCATGGCAATGGTATATGAAAAAGGCATGCCCTTTTCTTCATACACTTTAATGCTCACGGGCTTTTCAGGTTCGAGTACAGCAGGCATCTCCAGCCCCGGCCTGATCTTCGATGCCGGGTCTTCCACCAGCACGGGGATGATGCCATAGAGGCGCATGGGTGCATCATTTTCGGATTGCGCATGTGGCTGTACCAGCATCACCTGTACATAAACGTTCGGTGCCATCTCGGGGGTTGCCTCGAAACTATACATTGTAGGTCCCGCATCGGGCATGACCCAGCGGGCGTCGAGCACGTCCGAGCCCGACTCGATGGTCAGCAGCGCCCTCCCCGTGCCGGAACCGGGAAAGGTCAGATTCACCGTTTCGCCGACCAGATAACTGCTCTTATCGGTGCTGAGGCTGAGCAGGGCTGCAGCCCCGGGGAATTCGCGCATGGCCTGTCCGGCCCATCCCGGCCAGTCGACATAGACCGTCTTCCCGGCTGCGGCACCACCCGCCGGATCCCAGATCCTCACAAAATACCTTCCCCAGTCGGGATAATCGATCTTAAAGCTGAAACTGCCCCTGCCATCGGTTCCCGTGCTGATCACAGACTCCGAAAGGGGCTCCTGGTAGTCGGTGCCGAAGTAGGAAGCCATATCATTATCGGTTGCGTTCCACCACCATCGCCAGGAAACCTTGTATATGGCCGCATTCAGCCTGTTCACAGAAACGGGCCTGCCGGCTGCATCACAGGTGACCACCTCCACCCTGTGCATGGTGTCAGTGAGCAGCATGTTGCGCTTGTCGCCCTCGGGCAGGCGCAGGCCGACAAATGTTTTGAAAGGGGCATAATCCATGGTGAAGAAATCGGTGCTGAAGTCGCCGCCTTCTTCAAATGCCCGGATGGTAAAGCCCGCCTGCAGCATGCCGGGCGCCTTGCTGAATTTGGGGGGGACGAAGCTGAATTCTGTCCTTCCCCTTTCGTTCACACGGCCGTCGAAGATGTTCTTTTCTTCGGTATAGAACGACCTGGAAGGATCGGTGAAAGTATAGCCGGAATAATTCTCAAATCCTTTGTTGCTTTGGTATATCGTCATCTCCACCCTTGCCTTCAGGTTTTTGGCCGTGGCGCCATGCAGCCACCTGACCTCAAGAAGGGCTTTTCGGGCAGATCCCGCAGCCAGCGGAGCCTGGCCCGGGTCGAAGGCGATCTTCAGCCTGTTCGGCTTCACGGTCTCAATACGCAACTGTTTGCTGAATGAGGTCCCTCCCACCCTGACGATGGCATTCCATATGCCGGTGGGGGCCGCGGCTTCCGTGGCGGTTGCAAAATCATAAATGCCGCCCACGGAGGCGGTTCTCACAAGGCGTTTTACCATCCGACCCTGCGGGTTGAAGAGTTCAAACACCACCGGGTGACCGTCAGGAAGCCTCGATTCGCGGTCGTCGAGCATGAAGTTCAGGAAAAGTGTGTCGCCGGGCCTCCATACCCCCCTTTCGCCATAAATATATCCCCGCAGTCCCTCACGCACTGTTTTACCGCTTACGTCAAAGCTGCTGACCGACAATGCGCTGCCATCATCCACCCTCAGGTAGCCTTTCTGCTCACCGTAAAAGGCCACCAGCACGAATGGTTTTCCTTCTACGGTCAGTTCTGCCATCCCGGCCTCGTTCGTAACGGCCGCCCCGATGGGTTGCAGCTGGTAGTTATATGCTTCCACCCGCACACCTCCCAGGGGTTCCGAAGTGATCAAGCTGGTGACCATGGCAAGCATCCTGCCACCGCCGCCTGATTTAACAATGATACCGAGGTCGGAGGCCAGGATGTTCGTATTGGTAAAACGGTCTGAAGTATAATAGGAATCGTGGCAGGGATTGTCCCTTTCATACCAGCTATAGTCATCAGGCCAGTAGCCCCAGTAATAGTATTCGGGATCGTCCCAGAGCGAAGATTCTTCGTATTCCCAAATGTCATTGCCTTCGGCCTGCGGGTCCCTGTCATTCACCCCGCCCGGGCATTCGTATGCGGCGTAGGCTCTGCGAAAGCTGAATTCGACATGGTATATGGCCCCGGGTTCGGGCTTGATCATATTTCCAAGGTCGAGTGAGAAGTGGTTCCAGGCGTTCATGTCCTTGCCCGTCGATGCCAGGTCGATGGTCTGCACATGAACAGGCCTTCCCACGCGCCTGAGCTCATAGTTGCCATCGAGCTTGTTGGCTTGCAGGAACTGCAGGATGTTGCTTTCATAGATCCTGATAACCCTGACATCCGCGGCATTCAGGCCAACGGCCCTGAAGGGCAGCATCATGCCCATGGACGGCGGCATTATTGTTCCCTTGCCGCTAAGTTCAATCTGCGGGCTCAACCTCGAAAAGCTGACCTCTCTGATGATACGCTTTTGGATGGCGGCACCCGTGATGCTTTTGATACCCGGTTCGATCTGCAGCTTCAGGAGGCCATATGTATTTTCGGGGGGATAGATCTCTATTTCATTGTCGCGAATGCTGAATTGCAGCTTGTCATCGCCATCGAGGCTGATGAGGCCTCCCAGCATCTGCCCTTTCTTCAGGTGATCGGAAAAGGTGAGCACCACCCGCTGCGACGGGAGCTGGTAAACCCGCACCTTCAGCAGGTCAAATTCAGCAGTGGAAGGGATCCTGACCAACTGACTGTCCTTCCGCTCTATGCCGGCGATATTCCCGTCCCATTCGAGCCGCAGTTCCCCGTCAGCCTCTTTTCGCTGTATGCTGTCGACCGTAAATTCGTAGAGGCTGTTTCCCCGCCTGCCTGTCATGCTGATGGGCCGCAGCTGCCCTTGCTGGTATGCTTTGAGGATGCCCGCAGCCACATCCGGCTCCACGGCATCGGAAAAGTCCAGTTCGCCGTTAAGCCTGTAAAGTTCGGATTGGCCGGCATAAGGCTGCAGGGAACCAACATTCACCTTCATGTCGAGCACCCTGATCCTGAACTGAAAATAAAAACGCGACAGCTCACCGCGAACATCGAAGAGTTCCGACAAAAGCAAGGTGCCCTGGTATGACGCTCCCTGCCGGAATTGTCCGTCGGGTTTAAAAGCCAGGGTGTGATCGTTGATCCAGTATGTTTTTCCTTTCAGGGGAGGATCGAAAAGAAACAGTTCATCCTCCACTGCTTCGTAATGGTCAACCTGCAAGGGCAAAGCCTGTGTGAAGCGGACGACCACTTCCGCACCGGCCGGGATCACCCCGCCGGTGTGCGCAGCTATGTAATTGCCGATCTCACGGCTGTTTACACCCTCCACGGGCGTGGTGTCGCACGACTGGGTCAATAAAATGACCATCAATAAAATGGTTGCCTTGGTCAGCAAAGTTTTCTGGAATAAGGAGGCCATGGGATCTGCTATTAAATTATTATTACGTTTTTCCTGCGCGGGAATAAAATCTGTTAACACGGCAGCATGCGATATACATATCATTCGTCCCCTCCCGCCAGGATGCCGTTCTGCTAATCTTCTCAGCGGGCATAGACCAGCTCGCCATTGACAAAAGTATAAAGCACATTGGTACCGGGTATTTCATCAGCACCGACAGCCATGAGGTCTTTATCGAGGATGACGATATCGGCGGCCATGCCGGGTGCCAGCATCCCTTTCACATCTTCTTCGAAGCTGCCTTTGGCTGCCCAGGTGGTGATGGAGCGCAGGGCTTCTTCCCTGCTGAGGGCATTTTCGGGCTGAAAGCCTCCCGGCGGATAACCCGAAAGGTCCTTTCTTGCCACAGCGGCGTAAAAAGTCAGCAGGGGGCTGATATCCTCGATGGGGAAATCGGTACCGTTGGGAAGCCAGCCATTCTGGTCAAGCAGTTTTTTAAAGGCGTACGCGCCCCTGATCCGTTCGGGTCCGAGCCTGTCGCCGGCCCAGTACATGTCGGAGGTGGCATGTGTCGACTGTATGGATGGGATGATGTTGTAACGTCCAAATTTGTCAAAGTCCTCTTCGTGCACACACTGTGCATGTTCGATGCGCCAGCGGCGGTCGTTGTGCCCGCCCAGGTATTCGGCATAAAGGCCGAGCATGAAGCGGTTGGCCGAGTCGCCGATGGCATGGGTGTTGACCTGGTATCCGTGCTTCCCGGCATTGCCGATCACTTCCCGGTAATAGCTTTCGGGATGGATGATGAGACCGTATTTGTCTGCCGCATCGGAATAGGGCTCGATGAGGCAAGCGCCGCGCGAGCCAAGCGCTCCGTCGGCATATAATTTGACGGAATTCACATGCAGGCGTTCCGTTCTGAATACCCCCCCGGCCATAAACGCAAGATATTTGGGATCGCCGGGGTTCAGCATGGCATTGATCTTCATCTTCAGCGCTCCGCTGCGATGCATTTCGTCCATCAGCCTGATGATGTCCACATCCGTGCCGGCGTCCGTGACCGAGGTAAGCCCCACCGCGAAGCAATCCTGTTGTGCCAGCAGCAGGGCGGCCCTGAGCATTTGGGGATCGTTTTCAGGGATATGCATCCGGACCAGCTCCATGGCATTGTCGATGAGGATACCGGTAGGGATGCCATTTTTCAGGATGATCTCGCCGCCTGTAACGCTGGTTTCAGCGGTGATGCCTGCCCGTAACATCGCTTCGCTGTTTACCAGAGCCGCATGCCCGTCGATGCGAATGAGCATCACTGGCCGGTCGGGAAAAAGGCTGTCGAGGGCCTCACAGCCCGGAAATTCCTTTACTTCCCAGTCGTTCTGATCCCATCCCCGTCCTTCGACCCATTCCGAAGCACCGGCCGATGCATGCGCGGCAACGCGTTCAAGCACTTCTTCGAACGACCGTGTTCCTGTGAGGTCGGCACGCTGAAGTTTGCCGGTCCCATAGCCCAAAAAATGACAATGGGCATCGAAAAAGCCGGGATAGACATAATTCCCACCCGCATCGAAAACCGCTGCAGCTTTATACTTTCCGGCCAGTTCAGCGGCATCGCCCACGGCGATGATCCTGCCTTGATCCACAACCAAACTTTCAGCAATCGAAAAATCCTCATCAACGGTATAGATACGGGCATTGTGAATGATCAGGTCGGCTTGGTTTTTCATACGGTCACAGGAAATATTAATAAAAAGGAAACAAAGGGTTAAAAAAGTAAAAGTTGTCTTCATTGAAATAATTATCTTGTAGAACAAACAAATTTAGTAATTTCGTGCTTTAAAAATTACCCCGGTAAGAAATTCTAATTCAATTTTAATATTTTTGCGCTGCAAATCAAATTTCTATGGATCATAAATTGATGAACACCCGTTTTGCCGTCATCAGCGGCATCATCCTGGCAGGGGCCATGATGCGTCTTATCCCCCACTGGCCGAATTTCACGCCCATCGCCGCCATGGCGCTCTTCGGCGGGGCCTACATGGGTAAAAAGTGGCTTGCCTACACCATCCCGCTGTCGGCCATGTTGCTCAGCGACCTGCTGATCGGCTTTCACAGCAACATGATGGCTGTTTACCTTGCCTTTGCCATCACCGTGAGCATCGGGCTGCTGATCCGTAACAAGATCACCGTTGCCAGGGTTGCAGGCGCCTCACTGACCGCCTCCATCATCTTTTTCCTGGTCACCAACTTCTCGGCATGGCTGGCCAGCCCGCAGCTCTACACCCGGGATCTTGCCGGGCTGATGCATTCATACATTGCAGGACTGGCATTCTTCAACGACGGCTCGTACGGCATATCCTTCTTCATGAATGAGGTTACGGGCAGCTTGTTTTACAATACCCTTTTCTTCGGGGCATTCTACCTGGTCTGTAAGCGTTTTCCGGCACTCAGCCCCCTGAAGCAACCCTATTAGGATAAGTTTCCGGCGCCTTCTCAGTCAAACAATTCTTCATCCCGTTCAAGCAGCAGTATGGATTGCTGCGGCACGATGAAGTATTTCTCATCGTTATAAACGATCTCAATGGCTCCTTTCTGAAGGAAGATGGCCAGGTCGCCCACCCTGGCCTGCAGGGGAATATATTTGATCTCCTCATCCGGCTTCTTCCATGAATCCATATCGGATTCGCCCGGCAGGGGAATGGGATAGCCCGGCCCCACCCTGATCACATAACCACTTTGTATCTCGTCCTTTTCCTTGTAGCCCGGAGGCAGGAACAAGCCGCTCTTGGTTTTGTTGGTCAGGGTTTTTGGCTTTATCAGCACCCTGTCGCCAACCACGATCAGCCGGTTCAGTTGTTGCAGGTCCTCTTTGCTCATACCGGAATTATTTTGGGCTGCATATCACGCGGAGCGGATACGTCAGGAATGATAAAATTAAGTATTTTTGCGGTATCAGCCATCTGGAAAAGGGAATATTTATCCTTTATCCCGTGTAAAACAGTCATAATCCGACACATGAAGATCGTATTTTTTAAACGTCCGAAGCCAAAACAGTTCAATTACAGGCCGCGCTACTGGGATTCCGAGGCGGAAGCCATGGAAAAACGAAAGCGGCAACTGGAGCGCTATTCCAACAATGACAGAACGGATGAAGAATTGAAGGAAGACCTGAAATCGAGGATCGACATGCAGTGGAGACGCAGGCATGCAGGCAGCAATACCGGCCGGACAAACCCCTGGCTGAGAATTTTTGTTTACGCCCTGATCATATTCTTTGGAATATATGTTATCTTTTTCACGGGCCTGATCAACAACCTGGTAAGCTTTTTTACAAGATAATGCCCGATATCATCAAACTTCTGTCAGATGCCGTAGCCAACCAGATCGCGGCGGGTGAGGTCATTCAAAGGCCTTCCTCGGCCGTAAAGGAATTGCTCGAAAATGCCGTTGATTCAGGCGCCGATAGCATAGAAGTGATTTTGAAGGATGCCGGTCGCACACTCATACAGGTGATCGACAATGGCTGCGGGATGTCGTTGACCGATGCCAGGATGAGCTTCGAACGCCATGCCACCTCCAAAATAAAAGAATCGAAAGACCTCTTCGCCATCCGCACGCTCGGATTCAGGGGCGAAGCCCTGGCCTCCATCGCAGCCATCGCACAGGTGGAAATGAAAACCAAACGCGTTGAGGACGAGCTGGGTACACAGATCAACATCGAAGGCTCCAGGGTGAGCGGGCAAACGCCCTGTAATACCGCCAGCGGCACCAGCATCGCCGTGAAGAACCTTTTCTATAACGTGCCGGCCCGGCGCAACTTCCTCAAATCGAACAATGTAGAACTGCGTCATATCACCGACGAATTCCTGCGCATGGCCCTGGTATACCCTGATGTTGCCTTCAGCCTGCAGGCCAACAACAAATTGTTATACCAGCTTAAGAAATCGGGCCTTAAGGAGCGCATCGTGGCCATATACGGGAAAAACTACCGGGAGCGGCTGGTCCCCCTCGAACAGAAATCCAGTATCGCCAACATCAGCGGGTATATCGGCAAACCCGAGTTTGCCAGGAAAACGCGGGGCGAACAATTCTTTTTCGTGAACGGAAGGTTCATCAAACATCCCTATCTGCATCACTCGGTCGACAATGCCTTCAGCGAGCTGCTGCCCACCGACTCCTTCCCTTCCTACTTCATCTATATCGACACCGAACCCGACCGCATCGATATCAATATCCACCCGACCAAAACCGAAGTGAATTTCCAGGACCAGCAACATATCTACGCCATCCTGAAGTCGGCGGTGCGTCAGGCACTCGGAAAACATAACCTCACCCCTTCCCTCGACTTCGATGTGGAACAGAGTATCGACTTCCGCCCGCCGCCACCCGGGCAGCCCGTCAAAAACCCCTTTGAGCGCAAAGCCGACGACTTCAATCCTTTTGAAACTTCCGGTCGCGACCAGCCCCCCCGCAGGACTACGCCCCTTGAAAAGACGAACCTGCAAAACTGGACAATGCTTTACGAACAGGACCTGGACGAAGGGAATAAACTGCCGGATGGTGTTTTAGGCCGGCCTGAAAAAACCAGTGAGGCCAGATCTTCAGGCACCTTCCAGTTTGCCGGCCGCTATATCATTACGGCAACAAGCAGGGGGATCATGGTGATCGACCAGCGTAGGGCACAGGAACGCGTGCTGTATGAGCGCTTTCTTGGTGAAATGGAAACCGCCGGCGCAGCCAGCCAGCAGGAATTGTTCCCGCAGCAGATCAGCTTCCCCCCCGGCGATGCCGAACTGCTCAGACAACTCAAACCCGAACTGGAACTGCTGGGATTCAGCATCAATGAGCTGGGAAAAAACACATTTGTCATCTCCGGTATCCCCGCAGCAGCCCTGAACAATAACATCAGGGAGTTGTTGGAACAGATACTGGAAACATACAAGAAAGAACAGGCCGACCTCGGACTGGAAAGCAGAAAAAAACTGGCCAGGGCCATGGCGCTCAACCTGTCGCTGAAAGCCATCAGGCCAATGGAAGCAGAAGAAATGGAAGCCCTTGTAAGCCAGTTGTTCCGGACTTCCGTTCCCGACACCTCCCCGGGAGGGAAAAAGGTGATCAGCATCATCAGCCGGGAAGACCTTGAAAAGATGTTGAAGTAAACAAATAACATGAACGCATACCAATCAATCGGAAGAAGAGGATTTATGGGAATGCCGCCCGTTGTCCTGAACCTGATCATCATCAACGCCCTGCTGCTGCTGATCACCAACCTCTTTCAGGACAAGATCAATCTTTATACCCTGCTGGGGCTATTCTATTTCAGATCGCCCAACTTTGAAAGCTGGCAGCCCGTATCCTATATGTTCATGCACGGCGGCTTCTACCACCTCCTCTTTAACATGTTTGCCCTGTGGATGTTTGGAAGCGTATTGGAAAATGTATGGGGCCCCAAGCGCTTCCTGACCTTCTACATGGTCACAGGGATCGGAGCGGGCCTGGTACAACTGCTCGTGGCCTGGTTCAGGTGGGAATCCGCCACCGCATTGCTCTCTGCCGAACAGATCGAATATGTCCTTGAAAAGGGGCCTGAATTATGGCGGCAACAACAAACATTCCGGGATGAAGCCATGTCCACCCTCAACGGCATCATCAACACGCCTACGGTGGGCGCCTCCGGTGCGGTATTCGGCATACTGCTGGCTTTCGGGATGCTCTTTCCCAACACCCTCATCTATGTGTTTTTTGCCATTCCCGTCAAGGCGAAATACTTCGTGATCATCTACGGGGCGCTGGAACTGTATTTTGGGGTATCGGGCACCCGTGACGGCATCGCACATTTTGCCCACCTCGGCGGCATGCTTTTCGGATACTTTATGATCAGGTACTGGAAGAAAAAAGGCATTTATTAGCCATTCGGCTGATCGCAACTATAGGCTTAGAAAGGAAAAGCAATGGATCAATACACATACAGGCAACAACCAAACCCCTTCCACGACCTGAAACGTTTCTTCAGGAACAGCGGATTGCTGCCAAGGCTGATCATGATCAACACGGGAGTGTGGCTGCTGGTACAGATCGTTTTCCTTGCCGGCTGGGCTTTCAACATGCAGGATGCAGAACTGGAATGGTGGATCCTCAACTACTTTTCACTGCCCGCCTGCCCGGAGCAGCTATTGATGCGGCCCTGGACCCTCATCACCTATATGTTCCTGCATACCAGCTTCTGGCATATCCTTTTCAACATGCTGTGGCTGTACTGGTTCGGGAGGATCTTTACCCAGTACCTGAGTCAGCGGCAGATGCTGGTTACCTACATTGCCGGCGGACTGGCCGGCGGGCTGCTATACATCCTGGCTTACAACACCCTGCCCGTTTTCAGGGAGATCATCCCCCTGGCCCGCGCCCTGGGAGCCAGCGCCTCGGTCATGGCCATCGTCACCGCCATCGCCTTCTATGTTCCCAACTTTACCATACAGCTGCTGCTGTTCGGGAGGGTAAAGATATTTTACCTGGCAGTGGCCCTCTTCGTCATCGACTTCTTCATGATCCGTCACGGGAATGCCGGCGGGCATATCGCGCATATCGGAGGTGCCGTATATGGTTTCATCTATATTTACTATCTTCGTAAAGGAAAGGATTTCAGCCGGATGTTTCCCCGCTTTGCCCGCGGCGGAGGCTTCTCCCGTAAAACACATACCTACAGGAGGACAAAAGTACAAAAAACTGTCACGGATGAAGAATACAACAGGCAACGGGCTGAAAAGCAAAAAAAGATCGACCATATCCTCGACAAGATCTCCCGTTCGGGATATGACAGCCTGACCAGGGAGGAAAAGGAACTGCTGTTCAACAACAGCAACAAAAACCAGTGAACATGAAAATACGACTGCTTACAGGTATCGCGATCCTCGCAGCCGCATTGGGCGCACACGCACAGGAAAATGAACTGCATGCCTTCGAACTCAGGCATGAGGGTGTATATCCGGCCGGAAAATACACCGACAATTCTCCCTATACCAATTACAACATCAGCCTTCATAACGCACCCCAGAACGAGCCGACAGTCAGGATCAGCCGTGCCAACCCCGACATCGTGGTGGCTGCCTGGCGGGATTTCAGGCTGGGCTGGACAGAACCCAACGTGGTCAGACGCATCGGCTACGCCTGGTCGCATGATGGCGGTTACACATGGTCGGAGAGCCAGCTCATCCCCGACCCGCTGCCCAACCACCTTTCGCAAAGCGACCCGGTGCTGACCAGCGATTCGGAAGGCAATTTCTACCTCAGCAGCACATCCCGTCAACCGGTTACCAACTACAACAGGGAAATGCTGCTGTACAAGTCGACTGACAATGGCGAGACCTTCGAACTGCATGCGACTGCCGTTCCCGGGAGCGGACAACAGGGCGAAGACAAGGAATGGATCTTCTGCGACCCGGTGGCCACCAACCCCACCTATGATCATATCTTTATCGTTTGGCGCAGTTTCGGCCCCGTGCCAAAGATCATGTTCCGCAAATCGGAACCCGGGGGCGCCGTATGGAGCCCAACCGTTGAGGTCAGCGACGGCTTCTGGGGACAGGGGGCCAACGTGGCCAGCGGAACCAATGGCGCCATTTACGTGGTATGGTGGAATAACGGGCTGCTGTTCGACCGTTCGCTCGATGGCGGTAACAGCTTCGGCACCGATACCTACATCAGCACCTACAGCGCACAGGTAAATACTACCTTTCCCTTTATCTGTGTCGATTATTCAACAAATTCCTCACGAGGGAACGTTTATGTGGTTTGGGCCGACCGGCGCGGCGGAAGCGACGACATCTGGTTCCAGCGGTCGACCGACCACGGCAACACCTGGATGCCCCAGCCGGTAAGGGTGAACGATGCCGACCTCAACCAGCAGTACTGGCCTGCCATACAATGCGACGAAAACGGCAGGATCGTTGTCACTTATTACGATGAAAGGGAAGGACCGGGAAACATGAACACCTACCTGGCCTATTCCGACGACCAGGGAAGCACCTGGACCAACACCCGGCTGAACGATGTGACCTTCAGCGGCACGACGCCCAACTACAATGTGCGGTTCGGCGACTATATCCACATTGATGCCCACAATGGACGCGTGATCCCCGTATGGACCGACGACCGGGCAGGAACAAACCTGCAGGAAATATATACAGCCATCATCGACCTGCCTCAGTCGGCCGGCGATAACAATATCCCGAACGAAACATTCACGCTCCGCCAGAACTACCCGAATCCCTTCACAGGCCGGACAAATATCCGTTTCGAACTGCATGAGCATGCGCATGTGCTGATGGAAGTGTTCAATGCCTCGGGGCAAAGGGTTGACCTTGTCATCGACAAACGGATGGAGGCAGGCCATCATCAAATGCCCTGGGAGGCCGGTAGATTGGCACCGGGTATTTACTTCCTGAAACTCACTTCGGGCAAGGACGTGGCCCGGATCAAGATGACCGCACACTAAACCGATCTCATCACCCGAATGATGAAAGACAAAAACAGGAAAAAAAGGAACGGGTTCGTCAGCACCCTCTTCTGGGTTGTAAATATTCTTGCCGCACTGGCTCTTGCCTTTTCTTACCTGTCGGCATACATCAACCCCCAGACAAGCACCTTTTTTGCCTTTTTCGGATTGGCATACTACTACATCCTGCTGGCCAACATCCTGTTTTTGCTATACTGGCTCATCAGGGGCAGGGCCAGGGCGCTGCTCTCGCTGGCAGTGATCCTGCTGGGCTACCAAACCCTGCTCCACCATGTTCAGTTCTTCCCGGGCAAGGAAAAACCCGAAAATGTTAACCTGATCAAGCTCCTCAGCTACAATGTCAAAAATATGGCCAACAGCAATGCCGGCATTGAAAGGGAAGAAATACGCAGCGGCATCTATAAGTTCCTGCAGTCAGAAGCACCCGACATTGCCTGTTTACAGGAGTTTTCGGCCAAAGGCGACATGAATGGCGTAATGGAAGAGATCAAAAACATCACAGCATACCCCTATGTCTATTGTGAGAATTATAATATACAGCGCACACACAGGGTTGATGCCCTTGTCATCATGAGTAAATTCCCCATTGTGAACAGGGGGATCCTGTCCATCCCCGGTGATAATCATCAATTCGGGATCTTTACCGACCTGCTGTACGAAACCGATACCATCAGGATATATAACCTGCATATGGAGTCGATACGCTTCCAGACAGCCGACTACCGCTTTGTTGAAGATATCGGAAAGGTCATTACGGAGCGAAGCACCCTTGAAACCGGCTCGAAAAGCATCATCAAGAAGCTGCAGCAGGCATTTCTTACACGCGCCCGTCAAACGGTAATTGCCAGGGCAAGCCTGGCGCTTTGTCCGCATGATGCAATCCTTTGCGGCGACTTCAACGACACGCCCCTTTCCTATTCGTACCGCAGGCTTTCCGATGATATGAAAGACGCCTTTGTGGAAAGCGGTTACGGACTCGGCAACACCTTTGCCGGCAAGCTTCCGCCCCTGCGCATTGATTATATACTTTTTCAGCCTGCCTTTCAATCCTATGACTTCAGGATCCATAAAATCCCCCTCTCCGACCATTATCCGCTAACAGTGTACCTGAGCCGGTAAAGTGTTTTTCAGGAATAACTGCCCGTTCAACGGCATCGATCACATGACGGCACTCTAAGCCTGATTACTGCAAGGCCGGCTTATCCATTATTTCTTATTTTTGCAGAAATCCGCCCCATGAAGCTGAAGCTCATCTCTGAATACCAACCCACCGGTGACCAGCCGGATGCCATCGCACAACTTGTTGAAGGCCTGGAAAGAAACGACCAGGCACAGGTGCTGCTGGGCGTTACCGGCTCAGGAAAGACATTTACCATTGCCAATGTGCTGGAAAAGATAAACCGCCCCGCGCTGATCCTGAGCCACAACAAGACGCTGGCTGCCCAGCTCTACGGCGAATTCATGCAATTCTTCCCGGAAAACGCCGTAGAATATTTCGTTTCATATTACGACTATTACCAGCCTGAGGCCTTCATCCCCGTTACCAATACCTACATCGAAAAAGACCTTTCAATCAACGATGAGATCGACAAGCTCAGGCTGAGCACCTCCTCCAGCCTGCTGTCGGGCAGGCGCGATGTGATCGTGGTATCCTCCGTATCCTGCATCTATGGCATCGGCAACCCCGACGACTTCACCCGCAACGTGATCAGGATCACCCGCGGGCAGAAGATCGGGAGGAACAAGTTTCTTTACAGCCTGGTAAACAGCCTGTATGCCAGGACGGAAAATGATTTCAGCAGGGGGCGTTTCCGCGTTCGCGGAGATACGGTCGACATCTTTCCGGCCTACGCCGATTTTGCTTTCAGGATCATTTTTTTCGGGGATGAGGTGGAAAGCATAGAGACTTTCGACCCTGTAAACAACAAGATCATGAGCATGCCCGACAGTGCCTCCATCTTCCCTGCCAATATTTTCGTTACCTCCCAGGATAAGATGAAAGAGGCCCTGGAAGAGATACAGGACGACATGGTAAGGCAGGTGGCCTATTTCAGGGAAACCGGCAAGCATTTGGAAGCCAAGCGGCTTGAAGACCGGGTATCGTACGACCTTGAGATGATGCGTGAACTGGGATACTGTTCGGGCATCGAAAACTATTCGCGCTATTTCGACGGCAGGGAGCCCGGCTCAAGGCCTTTTTGCCTGATCGATTATTTCCCGGAAGATTTTCTGCTGATCATCGATGAAAGCCATGTGACCATCCCGCAGATCAGGGCCATGTACGGAGGCGACCGTTCGCGCAAGCAAACGCTGGTTGAATATGGTTTCAGACTGCCTTCGGCCATGGATAACAGGCCGCTGAAGTTCGATGAATTCGAAAGGATCACCAACCAGGCCATCTATGTCAGCGCCCCCCCGGCCGACTATGAGCTGCAGCGTGCCGAAGGCATCGTGGTGGAACAGCTTATCAGGCCCACAGGCCTGCCCGACCCTGAGATAGAAGTGAGGCCAAGCACCAACCAGATCGACGACCTGCTGGGCGAAATCGACAGGGTCATCGCCAAAGGCGACCGTGTGCTTGTAACCACACTGACCAAAAGGATGGCCGAGGAGTTGACAAAATACCTCATCAACCTGAACGTAAAATGCAGGTATATTCATTCGGAGGTAGACACCCTCGACAGGGTCGAGATCATGCGGGGACTTCGTCTGGGTGTATTTGACGTGCTGATCGGCGTAAACCTGCTGCGCGAAGGCCTCGACCTGCCCGAAGTGTCGCTGGTGGCCATCCTGGATGCCGATAAGGAAGGCTTCCTCAGGTCGGCCAGGTCGCTGACGCAAACAGCCGGACGCGCCGCACGAAACCTCGACAGCAAGGTGATCATGTATGCCGACAGGATCACCGATTCGATGCAGAAAACCATTGATGAGACATCGCGCAGGCGCGAAAAGCAAATGAAATACAACCAGGAACACGGCATCACACCAAGCACGATCAGGAAGTCGGTACAGGCGATCATGAAACAAACGGCAGTTGCCGATGTCGCCCATCGCGAACAGCATGCCTACATCGAAAAAGAATCCATCGATGTTGCTGCCGACCCCGTGATCAGGTATATGGACCGGCAACAGCTCGAAAAGGCCATCGCCAAAACGAGGAAAGAAATTGAAAAGGCGGTAAAAGAGCTGGATTTTGTGGAAGCCGCGAGGCTGAGGGACGAAATGATTGGAATGCAGGAAATCCTGGATGAGAAAAAAGAACAATGAAAGAGACAATGAAAAGCATGAATGAACGGCATGCCCGGATGCTTAATGCCATTCGGGCTGCCATCGATGCCGGCAGGGCCATCATGAAGGTATACGGGACCGACTTCGGCGTAAGCCATAAAGAAGACAGCAGCCCGTTGACACTGGCCGATATGGAATCGCACAAAACCATCAGCAGCGCGCTGGAAAAGACCGGCATCCCCATCCTCAGCGAAGAAGGAAAAGGCATCAGCCTGGCTGCCAGGAAGGAATGGAAAGAATTCTGGCTGGTCGACCCGCTCGACGGCACCAAGGAATTCGTGAAGCGCAACGGGGAATTCACGGTGAACATCGCCCGTATCCTGAACAGATACCCGGTTGAAGGGATCATCTATGTCCCTGTGCCGGATGAGCTTTACTTCAGCCTGGAAGGCGAAGGGGCCTGGAAAGTGCAAAATGTTTCCGCTGTCATGGGCGGGGACACAGGCCTGGATGAACTGGTAAACCACGGCTGCCGGCTACCTTCGGCCATAAAGCCTGCACAGTATACCGTGGTGTGCAGCCGCTCGCATATGTCGCCTGAAACCGGCCATTACATCAGCGAATTGCAAAAAAGGCATGGCGGACTGGATTTTATCAGCCGGGGCAGTTCCCTCAAATTATGTATGGTGGCCGAGGGCCTGGCAGATGTATATCCACGCTTTGCTCCTACCATGGAATGGGATACCGCGGCCGGACAAGCCATTGCGGAAGCCTCGGGCGCCAGGGTGATACACGCGCGCAACGGCAGGCGGCTATCCTATAATAAAAACAACCTGCTTAATCCCTGGTTTATCGTAAAACGAGGATAAGGATCCCGATAAAAAAAGCCCCGCTCCTGCCGGAACGGGGCATATAAGTTAATCGGATACAGCCTATTCTGCTTCTTCGACCCCTACAAGTTCCACATCAAAAACCAGGGTGGAATAAGGCGGGATGGTTCCGCTGTCGCGCGGGCCGTAACCCAGTTCCGAAGGGATGATGAAGGTGGCCTTTCCGCCTTCATTCATCATGGCAATGCCTTCATCCCATCCCTTGATCACCTGCCCGACGCCAAGCCTGAAAGAAAAGGGCTCCCCGCGCTCTACCGATGAGTCAAATACCGTTCCGTCGAGCAGGCGACCGGTATAGTGAACATGCACGGTATTGCCAGGTTTGGCCTGAACGCCTTCGCCTTTGAAGGTTTCGATGTAATAAAGCCCCGATGCCGTAGGCGTAGCGGTGATATTGTTTTCGCGCAGGTATTTATCGCGTTCGCTTTTTTCACCCTGCCTCCGGGCGTCTTCCTTTGCCTGCCGTTGTTCCTGCTGTTGGGAGATCTCCCGGTCGTAGGCTTCTTTTGAACGCATACCAAGCAATTCCACATCATAGATAATGGCAGAATAAGGCGGGATCAGCTGGCCCCTGGATTCGGCGCCATAAGCGATCTGCTGGGGTACGATCAGCCGGGCCTTACCGCCCTTGCGAAGCATGCCTACACCTTCTTCAAGGCCTTTGGTATCGAAATTCTGACCAAACTGGTATTCAAAAGGCTCGCCCCTGTCCTCGCTGGAAAAAATGAGGGTGCCGTCGGGCAAGCTGACCGTAAGGTTCACCTTGACCATTTCGCCGTCGCGGGGCCTGGCACCACTGCCCTTCTTCTCTTCGATGAATATCAGGCCTGATTCGAGGGGGGCCGTGGTGATATTATTCTCAGCCAGGTATTCAGCCAGTTCGGCTTCGGCTTCAATCTTTCTCGCTTCAAGAGCCGTAGCGTCATTTATCTGTTTTTCTTCCTGCGACATAAAATCATGCAGCCTGATCTCAAAAGTGAGAAAACTGCCTTCCTTGATAAAAGGCGGGAGAGATGGCGCACGGGCCAGTACCAGGAAGAATGAATCGGCGCTGATCCGGAAAGATGCGCTGTCGCCCCTGCTCATCATCATGATCCCCTCGAACAGATCACCGGCAAACATGGGAGAATCGAGCGGAAATGTCAGGGGTTCGGGAATATTCTTGCTGTCGAAGAGCACGGTATCTTCGGTACCATAGAACATGTCGATGGTAATGAAATCGCCGGGCACCGGCTTGTCACCCTCGTTTTGCTCGTGAAATACGTATTTAAGCCCTGTATCGGAGGTTTTGTAGCTATCGCCACAGGACGTGATCATGAATGCGGCCAGGATGATCACCGCAATTTTCCTGAATTGTTTCATGGTGGTTTAAGTTTCAGATTATTTTAACTCCAGTAATTTGACATCATATATCAGGGTTGATTTCCCCGGTATTTTACGGTCATCGCCGATGAGTCCGTAAGCAAGGTGCGAAGGTATGATAAATTTTGCACAATCGCCAACTTTCATCAATAAAATACCTTCTTCCAGGCCGCTGATCACCGCTCCCCTTCCAACCGTGAATTCCAGCAATCCGTCCTCAGCGGAAGCGTATATGAGGTCGCCCGTGATCAGGAATACGCTGTATTCGATCACGGCCGTATCATCGGTCCGGGCGTATGGCCCCCGGCCTTCTTTCACGATCATATAGCGCAGTCCGCTCCCGCTTTCAGTCATATCCCAGCGATAGCGGCGCAGAAAGTCTTCGATATGCTGTGTTTCAGTCTTTACGGCCCTGCGGTTCGCTTCGAGCATGTCCTTTTCCACCCTGCTGCGGTCGATCTGTTTGGCCGGAGGCGTTTCCTGCCTGCACCCTGCCATGAGCGACAGCAGCATAAGGAAAATCATGCATCTTGCAAAAAAGGTCTTCATGGGTTCAGCAATGCGCGTCTTTTGCCTTTAACAGTTCATCTTTATAGAAGGTTATCAGGCTTTTAAGCTTGATAACGGTATTTTCCAGCGTATCGTATGAATCGCCCCCGGCGGCATTCCTATGGCCACCTCCGGCAAAGTGTTTCCTGGCAAATTCATCCACCGAAAAGCTGCCTTTTGACCGGAACGACAAGCGTATCCTGCCGTTTTTTTCGGTCAGTAATACCCCCATGACGATCCCTTTGATAGAAAGGGCATAGTTAACGAGTCCTTCCGTATCACCGATCTGGTAATCGTGCCCGGCCAGGTCGTCCCTTGAGAGGACGATAATGGCCGCAGCCAGCTCATTCATGACCGTAAGCTTCCGGCTCAACGAATAGCCGAGAAGCCTGATGCGGTTCTCAGAGAAGGTATCATACACCTGCCGGTGAATGCATTCGGCGTCGATGCCGGTTTCGAGCAGGGCCGCGGCAGCCATGAATGTACCGGGATGATTGCAGGCAAAGCTGAAAGAGCCGGTATCCGTCATAATGCCAACAAACAGGCAGGCAGCCATATCCCTGCTGATCCGAAATTCAGGATCTGCTCCCGTGATCAGTTGGTACATGAGTTCTGCAGTGGAAGAAGTCCGAACCGTGGAGAATACATGGTCAAAAGCTTCCGTATCGGGTTCGGGATGATGATCGACCATCGCTTTTACGGCATTGCTGCCGCCAATGGATTCCTGCATGCTTCCCGATCGTTTCAGGCTGTTGTAGTCGAGGGCAAAGATCAGCCGGGCGCCTTGCAGCAGCCCCCTGGCCTTTTTCACATCTTCCTCAAAAATGATGAGCTGGTCTGAACCGGGCATCCACGACAAAAAACCGGGAAAATTGTTGGGTATGATCACATTCACCGCCACTCCCTTTAGGGATAAATAATGAAAGAGCGCCAGGGAAGAACCAATGGCATCGCCGTCGGGGTTGGTATGGGTGGTGATCACCACAGGGCCGGAGCCGGAAACCACGGTTTTAAATTCAGCTATTTTATTGATATCCAACTGATAACATTTTAGTTAATACGAACGGGAAGGCAAATTTAATCAAAAGATGGACGCAGGGAGGCAGGGATTGGCAGTTATTGTTATTTTTGCCCCACCTAAGTATTGTTCATTAAACCGCATGAAACAGATGAAAGGAAGCATAACATTAATGATGATCAAACCTACAGCCGTGCGCAAAGGGTTTATCGGCCCCATTCTGGCAAAGGTCGCCGAAGGCGGGTTCAGCATCAGGGCCATGAAATTTACACAGCTAACGCCGGCACAGGCAAAAGCATTTTACGCGGTGCACAAGGACCGGCCCTTTTACAATGACCTGACAAACTTCATGTCGTCGGGGCCCATCGTGGCCGCCATCCTTAAAAAGGAAAACGCCGTTGAGGCCTGGCGCAGCTTTATCGGAGCCACCAACCCTGCCGATGCGGCCGAAGGTACGATCAGGAAGCTTTACGGGACTTCATTACAGGAAAATGCGGTTCATGGCAGCGACAGCGACGGGAATGCATTGATAGAAAGCAACTTTTTCTTTTCCGCGACCGAACGCCACTAATCATTTCCGGCCGGCCGGTATCCGCCAAAAGTACCATCTTCATAGAAAATGACGATCCTTTCTATGCCGGAAGCGTCGCCGGAAGTCTTAATCTGCCTTTGCGGAATTTTTTCTGTCCTTCCCGGTGGGGATTTTTCCCTGCTTTTAACCGATCCGGCATCATCATCCATATCGATACTTGTCTGGTAAGTCTTCCCGCCGCTTCCGGTCCTCCCGGAATTCTCTTCACTTTTAACCAGCATATCACCATTCCCGGTCAGTAACCAGCCCGGATCAATCTCGGGGTAGGAGGAAAGTATCTTTGTCAAAAAATCAAGACTGGGTTTGTTGCGTCCCGATAAAACATGGGATACACTCGAACGCTGCACACCGATCGCATCAGCAAATTGCGAGGCACTGATCTTTTTAAATTTTAATATTTCCGATATCCTGTCAAGCATTTACAATGATATATCCGGACCATAATTTGTTTACAAATGTATAGTTTTTTGTTGTCATTGTCAAGGCTTAATTTTTGTTACATTTGTAAACACTCACGTATGTCAGATTAATATTTTTTAATTAGCTGTTTAACAGTACTATATTTCTATTTTTATCCGGATTGACCAAAACTTTCGTTTATTTAAACAATTACTTCATATAAGGTCATTAATTAGCTGAATAAAAGATTATTTAATGCTTTTACCACTGATTTTCTTTAATTTTCAAAAGTATCTGATACATTGATCAAATATTGTTAACATTTGTAAACCCGTGGTGTTTTGTCAACTCGCTGTTTATAAGGACTTAAGGCTATGATTGTTTACATTTGTAATTACATTTGTAAACCGTATTACCCGAGGTTTTCTTCCGTTATTTTTGTCATTTTTTTTTGTTGTTGACGCGTAGCGAAAACCATGAGCCGGTATATTTACTTGTACTGGTTTTTTATTGATCTTTTGTTTTGTTTGTTTATATTTGGGATATGCGAAAGGGGATCAATATTTTTTTCCCGGGCTTGTTTTTCGGGATGGTGATGGTGATCACCTCCCCTGTTTTTGTATCCGGCCAGGAAGTTGACGCACCCGAAAACATGATCCGCTTAAAGATCAAATCGGATCGTTTTTTCATCACAGCCGATACAAGCATTTACCTCGAAAGGGACACGGTTTTGCTCATCCCCGAAATGACGGATTACATGATCTCCAGGGTACCCCCCCTTGACGAAGCCCTCATGTACAGGAATATTTACCGGAGAAGCACCAAAAACCGCCTGTTCCGCTCGCTTCACGACATGGCTTTTGTAGATCCGGTTTCACAATTGCAGGAACGGAAGGGCCGGGCAACTGCCAGCACCGCCCCCTTTATTGATTACGAGGGGCTGATAATCAGGGAAATCAAATTAAAAACCCTTGAACCTTTCGGGCCGTCGGTGGATGACACTTCCGGCCGGCCATATACCTGGCCGGGCAGGCTGGGCAATACCGTTCATGTAAACACCCGTTCGTATGTACTGCGGAGTAACCTTCTGATCAGCGAAGGAGAGCTGATCGATCCCGTAACCCTGGCAAACAACGAATTGGTTATCAGAAACCTGCCCTATATTGATGATGTAAAATTCATCGTGCTTCCTGTCGGCGAAAGCGACTCGGCAGATATACTCGTTATCGCCAAGGACAAGTTCTCCCTTGCGCTGGTCCCGGTGATTAAAGACATACAATCCATGTCGGTGCGTGTTTGGGAGGAAAACCTCGGGGGCCTCGGACATCGGATCGAAGGGGAAATGTCGGTGCAAACCAATCGCGCTCCCATTGCGCATTTCGACAAAGGCGTTTACAGGATACAGAATATCAACGGATCCTTTTTCAGCGGCGACATGGGTTACGAATTCACCGACGGCCAGGACCAGTACACCCTTGGTTTCGACAAGCGGGCCCTGCCTCCTTCCATCAACACCGGTATGGGGATGCGCTACAGGAGATATGTGTGGAACGTGAATTATCTGAACGAGGATTCGCTGCTGATACCGCAGCAGCTTGATATGGAAATGCAAAATGCCTATATCAGCCATTCCCTTGCGCTTACAGGCAGCGAAAGGCATGATGCAGCCAGCGTTTACCTCAGCCCGGGACTGACCCTTTCGAACCGGCACTACCTGAAACGCCCTTCCGGCAACGGCGATGTGCCTGAAGAATACAGGAATACAACGCTGTTCCTTGGAAGTATCGGCCTTTCAAGGAATAATACATATAACTCGCGCTTCTTTTTCGAATATGGCAGGACCGAAAATGTACCCTACGGCTTTATGTTCAATTTGCTGGGGGGACTGGAAGTAGGTGAAAGGTATAACCGTTTTTATTCGGGTTTTTCATTTTTTGCTGCAAATAATTTCAAGGATGCCGGCTGGATCTTCGTTGGCATCGATTATGGCGGCTATTATCGTGAAAATACTTTTGAAGACGGTGTGCTTGACCTGGGCCTGAATCATGCCACCAACCTGTTAAGGGTCAGGAACAACCGTGTCAGGATATTCAGTTCACTCTATTATACCCTCGGTATCAACCGCCGTTTTGATGATTACCTTCGCTTCCAGAACAACAATGCTATTTACGGGTTCAGCAGCAGCACGATCACCGGTAGCCGGCGTTTCAGCCTTCAGTTCCAGCCTGTCGTCTTTTCACCATGGATGCTGTTTGGCTTTCGCTTCGCTTTTTTTGCCTATGCTTCGGTCGGTTCCCTCATGCCGGACAGGCAATCGCTCTTCGACAGTAATATCTATTCGGGCTTTGGCATCGGGGTGCGGATCCGTAACGAGAACCTCGTATTCAACGCATTGGAGATCAGGCTGTCCTTTTATCCCAACACCCCGGCAGACCAGCAGTCGTGGCGTTTTGATACCGGAGGCGCCATCAGTCCCAGGTTCAGGTATTTCCTGCCCGACCCGCCGCACATCATCTATTACCATTGACCCTAAAGGATCTCGAGTATCCTTATCCGCTCCCCGCGGAAATCAAATACATCCCCTGCCCTTTTCCCTTCCATGGCCCTGAAGAAAGGCACAGCCGGTGAAATCACGAAGAATTCCATGTCATTGCAATGATGACGCCCCAAGCCCACCGAAACAAATATTTTTTGCGCATCGGTGATCACCAGCGCCCCAAATTCAACCCGTTCACTTTTCCTGTCAGGGTCAAGCTTTTCGAGTAAATGGCGCTGCTCCATGATCTTTTGCAATTGCTGGCCAAAAAGGTCACGCTTCCTGAGCAATTGCGTCCTGTAGGAATCATAGCGGTCTTTGGGCGGGCCATAGTCATTTGCACTCTGCTGCGCTTCATCCATCGCATTGCGGAGGGTGGACGCTTTACCGTCAATTTCCGACAGGCAGGACTGAAGCAGGTTTTTTTTCAGGTCGGAGTAATTCATGTCGATCCGGGATTTCCATAAAAATAATAAAACGTTGGCTGAAATCAAAATATTATTGCAAAATTTGCATCCTGAACAACACATTTCCAGGGTTCTGTGACACAATAATAATAATCAGCCAGCCATGGACCAGAAAAAAACAACCGCAAGCCCCCAGGATCACATCATTGATCTGCTGACCGTTGCCAATGAATATTGCCTTTTCATCGAAAAAGCCCACGAATACGGCAAGGAGGAGATATTCGACTATCTGCATAAAATTGCCCCCCTCCTTTACCTGAAGGGGACACTCATTCCCGTTGTGGATGCCGGGGAACCGGAAATAGCCAAACGTTTTGTAACCATCGAAACCTGGGAAAGCCTGTTTAATGCGCTTCGGAATAAATTCGGGAAAGATGATGAATACTGGTATGTAGACGAAAAGACCTTTAATGGTGAAGATTGTACGAAAGGCAGCATGGCCGAAGACCTCAGCGACATTTACCAGGACATGAAAGACTTTGTGCTGCTCTACAACAAGCGCACCCATTCGGCCATCCTCAGCGCCATTTCGGAATGCAGGCAGCTTTTTTATACCAACTGGGGTTATAAGCTCATCCGTATTCAAAAAAATATTCACCATCTTTTATACCGGCACCATCTCGACAGCGATTTCACAGTCTCTGATATACACGATGAATAAGTATTTGCCGCTTCCCTTCTTATTTAGATAAAGTTTAGAATGCTTTTACATTCTGTTATTCATCTTAATGAATATCTTTGCCTGCTTTTATTTAATCTAAATTAACAATCTGTGACCACTTTGCGCGACCTGGAAACCGGCCAGAAAGGCATCATCACCAAGGTGAGGGGCCGCGGCGCTTTCAGGAAACGCATCATGGAGATGGGTTTTATCAAAGGCAAGGAAGTTGCCGTGATCCGTTCAGCCCCGCTCAAAGATCCGGTCGATTACCGGATCATGGGCTATGAGGTCAGCCTCCGGCGAAAAGAAGCAGCACTTATCGAAGTAGTCACACCCGAAGAAGTAATCCCGGGATCCCTGTCCGGCGCTTATGAAGGGGTTATACCGGCCGAACCCCTGCATCGTATCGCCTCTGAAAAAAGCAGGATCATTGATGTGGCCCTGGTCGGCAACCCCAATTCGGGAAAAACCACGCTCTTTAACCTGGCCTCCCGCTCAAGGCAGATGACAGGCAATTACGGCGGGGTGACCGTTGATTCCAAACAGGCCCGTTTCACGCTTGATTCATATATTTTTAACCTGACCGACCTGCCGGGCACCTATTCGCTCTCACATTACACACCCGAAGAACTTTTTGTGCGGAAACACATACGGGAGAAAATGCCCGATATCGTCATCAATGTTGTTGATGCATCCAACCTCGAAAGAAACCTTTACCTGACTACCCAGCTCATCGACATGGACATCCGGGTTGTGATCGCCCTGAACATGTACGACGAACTGCTTGCCAAAGGCGACCGCTTTGATTATTTGTCGCTGCAAAAACTGATCGGCATCCCCATTGTGCCTACCATCAGTACAAGGAAAAAGGGCATCAGGGAGCTTTTCCGGAAAGTGATCGACGTTTATGAAGACCGGGATCCCCTGGTGAAACACATCCACATCAATTATGGCCAGGACCTGGAAGAAGCCATCCAAAAACTTCAAAAAGCCATTAAGGACGGAAACGGCCTTGCCGATCCGGCCGCACCCAGGTACTATGCCCTGAAACTGCTTGAAAAGGATGAGACGGTAACGGATGTGCTGGCCGGGAATCCAAATTTCGGCAGCATCCGGCAAAAAGCCGACGAGGAGATCGCCAAGCTGGAGAAACTGCACCGCGACGACACCGAAACCCTGATCACCGATGCACGCTATGGCTTTATCAGCGGAGCGCTGATAGAAACTTTCAAGCCGGGAAAAAAGGAAAAAGGCAAAAGGTCGCGTTTCCTCGACCGCTATCTGACGAGCAAATATTTAAGCTACCCGATCTTCTTTCTGCTGATGTGGTTCATGTTCGAAGCCACTTTTCTCGTCGGATCCTACCCCATGGAATGGATCGGAATGCTGATGGAATTCATGGGAGACAAACTTCAGGCCGTCATGCCCGAAAGCATACTGCGCGACCTGCTCGTGAACGGGATCATCGGCGGTGTGGGCGGGGTCATCATCTTCCTTCCCAACATCCTCATCCTGTTCCTATTTATCAGCCTGATGGAAGATACGGGCTATATGGCCCGCATCGCCTTTATCGTCGACCGGATCATGCACAGGGTCGGCCTCCACGGAAAATCATTCATCCCCCTGCTGATGGGTTTCGGCTGCAATGTGCCTGCCATCATGGCCACCCGCACCATCGAAAGCAGGAGCGACCGCATGGTTACCATGTTCATCACCCCGCTGATGTCGTGCAGTGCACGCTACCCCGTTTATGTACTGATCATCAGCGCGTTTTTTACGAATTACCAGGGGACCATCCTTTTTTCGCTCTACCTGTTCGGCATCCTGCTGGCAGCCATCGTTGCACTGATCCTGAAAAAGACCCTTTTTCGCGCCGCGGAATCACCTTTTGTGATGGAACTTCCCCCCTACAGGATCCCCACCCTGCGCAATACGCTCAGGCATACCTGGTATAAAGGAGCGCAATATCTCAAAAAAATGGGAGGCATCATCCTGCTGGCATCGCTCATTATCTGGTTACTGGGTTATTTTCCCGGAAACACTGAAAAACTTCGTGTTTACGATGAGCAGATCCGGCAGCAAACTGCTTCGTACGACCGCCAAATAGCAGAAGCGAGGCAGGATACAAGCCGCCTCATCGCACTTCAGGATCAGAAGGCCGCTTCCATCGCCGAAATAAAAAACCAGAAAGACGCCAAACACCAGGAATTGAGTTTCATCGGACAGATCGGCCGCTTCATCGAGCCCGTGATGCGCCCCCTTGGTTTCGACTGGAAAATGAGCGTCAGCCTGGTGGCAGGCGCCGCGGCCAAAGAAGTCATTGTAAGTACCATGGGTGTGCTCTACGGATCGGGGAATACTGATGAAACGGGCGACCTGGTGAGCAGGATACAGCAACAGCAATATGAAACAGGCAGTAAAAAAGGCGAAAAAGTCTTCACGCCCCTGGCCTCATTCTCCTTCCTGATCTTTGTGCTGATCTATTTCCCCTGTATTGCCGTGATCGCGGCAGTAAAAAAGGAATCGGGACACTGGAAATGGGCCCTCTTCGTAGCAGGCTATACCACTGCACTCGCCTGGTTCATGTCGTTCCTCTTTTACCAGGGAGGCCTGCTGCTGGGTTTCTGACACATCCGGCCGGTTAAAAAATGAGCAGGATATAATTGCGGAAAGACCTGTAAGAAACTTGTATTTTCTAACAGCCGACCACTGTCTGCCACAGCAGTGAACACGCTTGTCGCTATCGCCCTTCCAGCCTGTTCAGTCCGTTGATTGCCTTTTCGTGGTTCACTGCAATTTCCAGCACCTGTTTGTACAGATCCCAGGCCGTGGACGGATCACCCAACAGTTCATAACAATAGGCTTTGTTGTACAGTGCATCATAATATTCGGGATTCAGTTCAAGTACCTTATCAAAATATGTGATGGCCTGTTCATAATCATTCAGCAGAACAAGGTGCACATAGCCCAGATTATAAATGGCATGAATATGTTCAGGGTTGATCAGCAGCAAACGGTTATAGGTCTGGATTGCATTGTCGGCCTGCTCCTGTTCCTGGTAAACAAGAGCCAAAGCATACAGGGCTTCTATGCTCTCTGGCCGGATATTGAGTGCATTGTTGAGGTAATCGATGGCCAGCCTGTTTTTAGTCTTGCTGTATATCAGGCCCAACTGTATATAGGCATCATAATATTCCTGATCGACGGTGATCGCTTCAAGGTATGTTTTGATGGCCCGCAGTGTATCGCCGGTTTCGGCAAAGGTATATGCCTTGATAAAATAAGGGAGTGGGTTTGATCTCTCCAATACAATGGCCTTATCGGAATATTCAACGGCAGCCACGTATTGCTGAAGGATGAGGTTTATCTCGGCAAGTTTGAGCAGGGTTTCCATATTCGCCGGATCCAGTGAAAGTGCCTTGTTGAGTGACTCCATGGTGTTTTCGATCAGCCCCATGCTCAGGAATATATCGGCCAGGTCGAGCATAAAGCGCGGATTGCCTGGATTGAGGGTGATGGCCGCATTCATGTCGCGAAGCGCCCTGTTCGGATTTTGCTGAGCGAGATAAAGCATGGCACGGTCGCGGAACAAACCGGCATTGGACGAATCCTGCATGATCTGTCTGCTGAGCGATTCGATGGTATATGCGGCCGTATCGGCGGCAGTAGTGTCAGCGGCCGGCTCACTGCTTTTTCTCTGGCAGGAAAGCATTGCCATCCCGGCCAGGAGGATAAATCCCAGGATAATATTTTTCATGTGTTCATTATTTTCATTTCACGGTGGATGAAGAAAAAAACATCTTCTCCGGGGGCTTTCCGACAAGAATTATTCAATCGGCTTACACACCGCAAGATTCTATATTTACCTGCCCGAAACAGTATTATTCACTGCTCAGGCTTGATTCTTAAGCCCTTCCCTGATCTTTGCCTCAAGTTCTTCGGCCAGTTCCGGGTTATCAAGCAGCAGGCTTTTCACGGCATCGCGCCCCTGTCCGAGCTTGGTATCGCCATAGCTGAACCACGACCCGCTTTTTTTCAGGATATTCATATCAACGCCAAGGTCGATGATCTCACCGTATCTTGAAATGCCCTCCCCGTAGATGATATCGAATTCGGCCTTGCGGAAGGGCGGGGCCACCTTATTCTTGACGATCTTTACGCGGGCCCTGTTACCGGTAATATTTTCACCCTCCTTGATCTGGTTCATTTTTCTGATATCGATCCGCACGGAGGAATAGAATTTCAGGGCATTGCCTCCTGTAGTGGTTTCGGGGTTGCCGAACATGACTCCGATCTTTTCCCTGAGCTGGTTAATAAAAACGCAGCAGGTATTTGTTTTGCTGATGGTTGAGGTAAGCTTACGCAAGGCCTGCGACATCAGGCGTGCCTGCAGTCCCATCTTGGAATCTCCCATTTCCCCTTCGATCTCGCTCCTGGGGGTAAGCGCTGCCACGGAGTCGATCACGATGATATCGATGGCGCCCGAGCGGATCAGGTTCTCGACAATCTCAAGGGCCTGTTCTCCATTGTCGGGTTGTGAGATCAGCAGATTTTCAATGTCGATGCCCAGCTTTTGTGCATAGGTTCTGTCGAAGGCATGCTCGGCATCAATGAAGGCGGCAATGCCCCCGCCGCGCTGCGCCATGGCAATGGCATGCAGGGCCAGGGTGGTCTTACCCGATGATTCGGGGCCATAGATCTCGATGACCCTTCCGCGTGGCAGTCCACCCACCCCCAGCGCATGATCGAGGCTGATGGAGCCCGTTGAAATGGATTCCACGTTTTCAATGGCCTGATCGCCCAGTTTCATGATGGCTCCCTTGCCAAAATTCTTTTCAATATTCCCCAGTGTAAGTTCAAGGGCTTTCATCTTTTCCTGCCTGATCTTATCATTATCTTTTTCGGTACTCATATTATTAATGGTTTAATGGTTGATAATCTGCTTATTTTTCTGACCCGAGGATCTGTTCACTGTGTTCAGCAGTTTTTACCTTCGTAAAGATCTTTTCTATCCGGCCGTCTTCGCCGATCACGAATGTTGTACGGATGATACCCTCGAATTCACGGCCCATGAATTTTTTCGGTCCCCATACGCCGTAGGCTTTGATGATCTCCCGGCCGGTATCGGGGATCAGGGGAAAGGGAAGCGCGAACTTCTCCGAAAATTTGACATGAGAGGCAGCATCATCAGCACTCACTCCGATCACGGCATAGCCTTTTTCGAGAAATGCGTCGTGATGGTCGCGCAAACTGCAGGCTTCGGCCGTACAACCCGGTGTATTGTCTTTCGGATAAAAATAAAGCACCACTTTTTTCCCGCTGTAATCTTCCAGACTTACCGGCCTTCCGTATTGATCGGTAGCGGAAAAAGCGGGAGCCCGGTCGCCTTCTTTCAGTTTCTGCATATGGTTATATTTTTAGGGGGGGTCATGCAAATTTAATGTTTTTGAACAAGGACTGCCCCATTATATTAATACTAGTTTTCAACAAAAGTCGCACTTTTTACCTGACTTTTTTTTGAAAAAAATCGCAGATATCTGTCAAACCGCAGTCTTCACAGCGCGGTTTACGGGCCATACAGGTATATCGTCCGTGCAGGATCAGCCAGTGATGCGCCCGGTGGATGAGTTCTTCCGGGATATGACTCACCAGTTGCCTTTCAGCCGCCAGTGGTGTTTTTGCATTAACCGTCAGGCCGATCCGTGCCGAGACCCTGAAAACATGGGTGTCGACGGCCATGGCCGGCTTGCGGTAGACCACCGAAGCGATGACGTTGGCGGTTTTCCGGCCCACGCCGGGCAATTTCTGCAATTCATCCACATCATCGGGTACCATGCCGCCAAAATCCGAAACCAGTGTTCTGGCCATGCCGATAAGGTTGCGTGTTTTATTGTTCGGATAGGAACAACTTTTGATGAGGGCGTACACTTCATCATCTGTGGCAACTGCCAGGTCTTCAGCCCGTGGGAATTGGCTGAAAAAACCGGGGGTGATGATATTTACCCGTTTGTCGGTACACTGGGCCGACAGGATCACTGCCACCAGCAGTTCATAGGGGTTTGCATATTCAAGTTCCGTAGCTGCTTCGGGCATGGCAGCCATGAAGTATCCGATAAACCTGCGGTATTTTTCCTTCTTCGTCATCTACAGGCAAAATTAAGAAAATAAGCATGCCCGGATGCGCGGATGCGGGATGGGCACGGACGGGCAGATGGAAAACAGAAAGTAAAAACCCCGCTTTTCGCGGGGTTTGCATCAGTTCATTAAGAGGTTGACCTGTCCGGTCATTTTTGTGTGTACCACGCTGAGTGCCCTGGCATAAGCCATGATGTTGCGGAGTGTTTGCCTGTCGGGTCCTGCTTTCAGCGCTTCTTTCAGTTTACTTGTGTCAGTAAGGTTCTTTGGGGTATAGGTTTTTTGCATTTCGGCTCCGTTAGTTATTAAATCGATTTAACAACTTGATAACGGCAGCCAAAACGGCTTTATTATGCCGGTGGGGAAAAAAATCAGCGTGTGAGGATAATATCCTTTTCCCTGACAAGTTTTCGAAGGTTGATCAGGGCATAGCGCATCCGCCCCAGGGCCGTGTTGATGCTGACATTGGTCTGTTCGGCGATATCCTTGAAGCTCATCTCCGAGTAATGCCGCATAAAAAGAACTTCCTTCTGTTCCTGGGGCAGGAGATCGATCAGATCGCGAACATCCTGATGTATCTGGTCGATGATCATCTGCTCCTCAACCGATGGATCGGTAAGCTGGATGGTATCAAAAATATCGAATTCGGAATTGTCATTGTCGACCAACGGCATCCTTTTTGATTTCCGGAAATAGTCGATGATGAGGTTGTGTGCGATCCTCATGACCCACTGGATGAATTTCCCTTCCTCTTTGTAGGACCCCGACTGGATGGTGTTGATCACTTTAATAAATGTGTCCTGAAAGATGTCGTCGGCTAATTGCTTATCCTTAACAACCATAAGGATGTAGGCAAACACTCTGTTCTTGTGGCGGCAGATGAGTTGTTCGAGACTATTCTGGTTACCACTTAAATATTCAGCAATTAGCTTACTGTCGCTAATTTTACAGGCTTTCATAGGCCTCCCTTTTTAGTATGGTTTAGTAAAAAGGGTAAATATTTACTCGATAGTCTTCCTCCTCAGTTTTGGATAAGCGGTTTATTCCGCTTAATGATTTATACTTAAAATCCCATACAGGGTTACAAATACCATGCAAATATAATCAATTAATCGGCAATTGCAAATTTTTTAAATATTTTTGCGAACCCCGGCAGCAAGCCATCGGTTAAACAATAATGAATATACCTGATCCGAAAGACTATATTTACATCAAGGGAGCCAGGGTGCACAACCTGCGCAACATTGATGTGACCATACCCCGCAACAAGCTGGTGGTGATCACGGGTTTATCGGGTTCGGGCAAGTCGTCGCTGGCCTTTGACACCCTTTATGCCGACGGTCAGCGCCGTTACGTGGAGAGCCTGAGCGCTTATGCACGGCAGTTCCTTGGGCGAATGAGCAAGCCCGAAGTAGACCTGATCAGCGGTGTTTCGCCTGCCATCGCCATCGAACAGCGGGTAAACACGCGCAATCCGCGTTCAACGGTGGGCACCTCCACGGAAATTTACGAATACCTGAAGCTGTTGTTTGCCAGGATCGGCAAGACCTATTCGCCTGTTTCGGGCAGGCAGGTTACCCGCCACAGCGTGGATGACGTTACGGAGTTTGCCCTTTCGCTGGAACCCGGAACGGAGATCAGGATGATGACCCCCCTCTTGCTGAAATCAGGCAGGGATCTTGCACAACAATTGCATGTGCTCATGCAGCAGGGATTCAGCAGGGTGGTTCGCGGGGGTGAAATGATGGGGATATCGGCTCTGCTGGAAGAGGCAAAGCCGGATGAGGGAGATCCTGAGCTGTTTATTCTCATTGACAGGATACTGATCGATCCCGCATCGGCCGAACTTGCTTCGCGCATAGCGGATTCGGTGGAGACCGCCTTTTTCGAGGGAAGCGGGGTCTGCATTATCCAAAGCAGGGGTAAACAAACAAAGATCCACCGATTTTCCAACCGTTTTGAGCTGGACGGCATGCGTTTCGAAAAGCCTTCGGAGAACCTTTTCGCCTTTAACAACCCTTACGGTGCCTGTAAAACCTGTGAGGGTTTTGGCAGCATCATCGGGATCGACCCCGACCTGGTCATCCCCAACAAATCCCTCAGCGTTTATGAAGACGCCATCGCCCCCTGGAAGGGTGAAAAGATGAGTGAATGGAAACATGCGCTCATCAAGGTTGCCCATCATTTTGATTTTCCGGTGCACAAAGCCGTTTACGCACTAAGCCGGGAGCAATACGATCTGCTGTGGAGCGGGAACCGGTATTTCAACGGCCTGGACCGGTTCTTCCGTGAAGTGGAGGAACAGACTTACAAGATACAGTACCGTGTCATGTTATCACGCTACCGCGGCAAGACCGTTTGCCCCGAATGCAAAGGCAGCAGGCTGCGAAAGGATGCCAATTATGTGAAAGTCGACGGCATGAGCATCGGCGATGCCGTATCAATGCCGTTAACGAAACTTCTCAGGCGCATTGAAAAACTGAAGCTCAGTGAGCACGACCGCAAAGTGGGGAGCAGGCTGATCACCGAGATCACACGGCGGCTGCAGGTGCTGCTGGATGTGGGGCTGGGTTACCTGAACCTGAACAGGCTCTCGTCTACGCTGTCGGGCGGGGAATCGCAGCGGATAAACCTGGCCACATCGCTCGGGAGCAGCCTCGTTGGTTCCATGTACATCCTTGATGAGCCAAGCATCGGGCTGCACCCCCGCGACACACACCGGCTGATCGCTGTGCTGGAGCAACTGCGCGAACTGGGCAATACCGTCATCGTGGTGGAACACGACCGGGACATCATCCGGGCCGCCGACCATATCATCGACATCGGCCCGCTGGCCGGAAGCCTGGGCGGTGAAATTGTATTCAGCGGCCCCCTCAATGCCCTGCTGAAAGACAAAAAAAGCCTCACGGCCAAATACATGACCGGCGAAATGAAGATCCCCGTACCGGAGAAAAGAAGAAAATGGAAAGAATATATCCGTGTACACGGAGCCATGGAGAACAACCTGAAAAACATCGACGTTAGCTTTCCGCTGAATGTGCTGACTGTGGTAACCGGCGTGAGCGGTTCCGGAAAATCTTCGCTGGTAAACAACATCCTTTACCCCGCCCTGAAAAAGCTCCATGGCGGTTTTGGCGGGAAAACCGGGAAATACCTGCAGCTATCAGGCGACACCGGCAGCATCGGATCCGTCGAACTGGTCGACCAGAACCCCATCGGGAGGTCGTCCCGCTCAAACCCGGCCACCTACATCAAGGCGTTTGACGATATCAGGGGCCTTTTTGCCAACCAGCCCCTGGCCAGGGTAAGAAACTACAAACCGGGCTATTTCTCCTTCAATGTGCCGGGTGGAAGATGCGAATCATGCGAAGGGGAAGGGGTTGTGAAGATCGAAATGCAGTTCATGGCCGACATCTACCTGCCATGCGACCACTGCCATGGCAAACGTTTTAAGGAAGAAGTGCTGGAAGTAACCTATAAAGGTAAAAGCATCAGTGAAGTTCTGGACCTCACCATTGACGAAGCCATCGATTTCTTTCAGGAGCCGTCAGATAAAAGCCCTTCCGCCAGGAAGATCATCGCCAGGCTAAAGCCATTGCAGGATGTAGGACTGGGCTATCTCCGCATGGGACAATCGTCAAGCACCCTCAGCGGCGGCGAGGCGCAGCGCATCAAGCTTGCCTATTTCCTGGCCATGGGCAGCAGCGAAACCCCTACCCTGTTCATATTTGACGAACCCACAACAGGCCTGCATTTCCACGACATCCACAAGTTGCTGGATGCCTTCAACGCCCTGCTCGACAACGGGCATACCCTGGTGGTGGTGGAACACAACCAGGAAGTGGTCAGGACCGCCGACAGGATCATCGACCTGGGGCCGGAGGGAGGCGAGAAAGGCGGGCATATCGTTTTTGAAGGCACCCCCGACGATATCATCCATCATACAGCATCGATCACCGGAAAATTTCTCCTTACCGATGCCAATAAGCGGTAACATTCCCCCGGACAAATAAATTCCGGCAACTTTCCCGGGAAAAATCAAATGCAGCGATAAAAGCTTTTATATTTGCGCCTCAAAAGCAGTTATCAAAACCCGGCACAGTGCTTTTCAACTCATACGAATTCATCTTTTTATTCCTGCCCCTTACTTTTGCAGGCTACTTTCTGCTGAGGCGGATATCGGTTGATGCCATTTCGAAATCGTGGCTGGTGCTGGCCTCTTTGTTTTTTTATGCCTGGTGGGACCCTGTATACCTGCCGGTGATCATCTTTTCACTTTTTTTTAATTATTTCTTCAGTTTTCCCTTAAACGGCGAAAAGAACATAAAAAAGAAAGCCGGCAGGCTGGCCTGGCTCATCACGGGTATTACGGTCAACATCCTGTTGCTGGGATATTTTAAGTATTACAACTTTCTTTTATGGAACCTGAATGAAGTATTTGGCACTGCCTTTCAATACCAGAACCTGGCATTGCCGATCGGTATCAGTTTTTACACCTTCCAGCAGATCGCCTTCCTGGCCGATGCCTACAAGGGAAAGGTCAGGGAAAGGAATTTCCTGAATTATTCCATGTTCGTAACCTTCTTTCCACAGCTGATCGCCGGCCCCATCGTACATCATGCGGAGATGATGCCTCAGTTTGCCGACCCCGGAAACAGGGTGATCAAAGCAGCCAACATATCAAAAGGATTTTATATCTTTTTCACCGGGCTTTTCAAGAAAGTGATCCTTGCCGACAGTTTTGCCGTTTGGGCCACAGCCGGTTTCGACACAGCCGCTTCGCTGAACATGGCCGAAGCATGGGCTACCTCCCTTTGCTACACTTTCCAGTTGTATTTTGACTTCAGCGGTTACACCGACATGGCCATTGGCCTGGCACTCCTGTTCAACATCCACCTGCCTTTCAACTTCAATTCCCCCTATTTGTCGCTGAACATACAGGATTTCTGGCGGCGCTGGCACATGACACTCAGCCGGTTTTTACGCGATTACGTCTACATCCCCCTGGGCGGAAACCGGCAGGGTGAAGGCATGCTGCTGCGAAACCTGATGCTGACCTTTCTGATCGGGGGCATATGGCACGGAGCGGGATGGACCTTCGTGTTCTGGGGTTTCCTGCACGGGCTTGCCACCATCATACACAGGCTGTGGGGACATACGGGCATTAAGATGAACAAGCTGCTTGCATGGTTCATCACCTTTAACTTCGTGAACATGGCCTGGGTGTTCTTCAGGGCGACCAGCTGGGGCGACGCCCTGAAAGTGCTCAGGGGTATGGCCGGGCTCAGCGGAACAGGCAGCATCCGGTCGATGGCCTCAATAGGGGGAAATTATGAAACTTACCTTTGGATCCTGGCAGGGTTTCTGATCATCTTTTTCATCAAAAACACGAATTATGTCAAGGAACACTTCAAAGCAGGGTTTTTGCAGCTGTTTATTTTAATCGTCATCGCAGTTTATTCTGTTATGAATATGCACCGCATCAGTGAATTCATATATTTTGGGTTTTGACATGAGCGACAAAAAATTCATCAGACTGTTTCTTGCCGTGTTCTTCTCGGCCCTGGTGTTTGTTGCCGTGGCCAATTATATCATCGACCCCTTTGGATTTCATTTTCATTCGAGATATACCGGCTTCAACCGGCATAAACCGGGTTTTATCCGGCACACCCGCATCGTAAAGCTCTACAATGCAGACGCCATCCGCCCGGATGCCATCTTCCTGGGGAACTCAAGGATATTGTATCTGGCCCCCGAAGAAGCCTTCGGCCGGTACCGTGACCACCGTTATTACAATTTTTCACTCAGCAGCGGCACCCTGAATGAGATGAATGATTTGCTTTCCTATAGTATAAGGAATTACGACATCGAATATGTATGTTACGGCATCGACTTTATTGCCATGCTGAGCTGGACAGCCCGCTATGGCTCAACCTTCGACACCCTGCTTGTAAACGGGAGCAAATCAAAGCTGGTCGAATTTCTGAAGATGCACAGCAGCATACAGGCCGTAAAGGAATCGGCCTGGTGCGTTCTATCCAACATCAGGGATCCGGAAGGGAAAAAAGTGAAATACCATTATAATGAATACGGCTCGAGGACAAACCGCTGGCGCGAGCTGAACTATGCGCAACTGGGAGAGCCATGGATGGATCAGCAAATGGAAAGCGTGCTTGATACCTATCAATCCATCTATAACAACCCCGGCCTCACCATCCCTGATTATAAAAAAACAGCCTACCGTTCAATTCTCAAACAATGCCGGGATAACAATATTGCCTATACAGCCTTTATAAACCCGCTCTATAAAGACCATTTTGCGCTGCTGATCACATCCGGGGCTTATCCGCTTTATATTGAATTTATAAAGTTCCTGGCCGAAGAGGGCGGGATCTGGTATTTCGGCGGCATAAACGGGATCACTTCCGATCGCGGAAATTTCTGGGACTCGCAGCATCCGCGCAAGGCCATGAGCGGGGTAATCAGCAAAGCGATCTTCTCTCCCACCCCGCCGTCCTTTACCAATGCCCTGTTCGGCAGGTATTACGACAGCCGCAATGTCGACACACTGGTCATGGAACTGGAACGTCTGAAAACAGAACTGGAATCCGAAAATTGATGACGAAAGGATAAGGCAAGAGGCGTAGGGCCTATAAAAACAAATCCGGGGCTTTCTTAAAACCCCGGACTTCAAAACCCAAATCTAATAAATTACGATACGATTACCCCGCAAAAGTACATTAATGACGGCTATGTGTCAATAAGGAATATCTTTTAAGTGGTATCCGTATATTTACGCAGGGTTTTACGCAGGGTTACGCAAAAGGTTACATTCAGATCTTGATAATATTGTTCTGGATGGCATAAATGACCAGTTCGGCGGTTGAATAGATGTTCAGTTTTTTCATGAGGTTATGCTTGTGGGTCTCAACCGTTCGGATACTGATAAAGAACTTATCGGCAATCACTTTATTGCTCATTCCCATACTGATATGCTTCAGCACCTCCAATTCCCTTCCTGATATTGGCATATCCTGCTTCAGTTTTTTTTCTTTTTCCGATTTCAGGTAGCTGGAAATAAATTTTTCGCTGACAATGCCTTTCATGAATTTTTGTCCGTCATTTACCATGTGGATGGCCTCTATGAGTTCCTGCGGTTTGAAATTCTTGGGCACATAACCAAAAGCGCCAGCTTCAAACCCCTGGATGATCAGGTCTTCATCCACATGTGAAGTATAGTAAATAACCTTGACAAGGGGGTGTTTTTCACTGATCATCCCGGTAAGTTCAATGCCTGAAACTTCCGGAAGGTTAATGTCCATAATGATGATGTCGGGATTTAGCTCTTCTACCTTATTCATGGCTTCTTCACTGTTCAGTGCAAAGCCAACTACCTGCAGATCGTCATATGGCTCCAGCAATGCCTTGATGCCTTTGATCACCACTTCGTGGTCTTCAACGATGAGTATTTTTATTTTTTTCATTTGTTTTTTATTTGCATACCCCTGACAAAATGCGTGGGTTGTCAATATTGAAATTGTTATCCCTCATTATCCTTATAACAAAGATCAACATGCTGCGGCCTGAAACAAATAAAACATCAAATCAATTGCAGGCTGCAATCTATTATAACAGGCAAAGTAGTTAAAATGTTTAAGAACGGGCCTCTTGTTCCAAGATGTAAATATACATCAAAACTAAGAAATTTCCGTCAAAGAGATCATATAATTCCATATCCGGATAATTACGTTGGTGATCCTGCAGCTTTATTGTTATTTTTGTTTTTAATTGTTTCATTCATACACGGAGATGGACAAACTGAAATTGTCGGTACTGCTTGTTGAAGACGACAAGTTGTCGCTGTATGTATATTCTGAATTCATGCGTAATGTCGTAACGGATGTTTACCTGGCAAGCGACGGGCTGGAGGGGCTTGAATTATTCAAAGAGCGCAGGCCGCATATTATCATTACCGACATCAGGATGCCGGGGATGGACGGTCTGGCCATGATCAGGGAGATCAAGAAGATTGACCCGGATGTAAAGGTGATCATGATATCGGGACATTCAGAAGCCGATTATTTTATCCGGTCCATCGACCTGGGGGTTGACGGATACCTCTTAAAGCCGGTCGACAACAAACGTCTTGAGAATAAGATCATAGAGCTGGGAAGGAACATCCTGCTGAGGCAGAAGGTTGCCGAAAGCGAAAAGAAATTCCGTGACTTTGCAGAATTGCTGCCGCAGGTAGTATTTGAGGCTTCTACCGACGGGAGGTTGACTTTCGTGAACAGGTTTGCCCTGGAGAAATTAAACTATACGGACAAAGATTTTGAAAGGGGCCTTTCACTGCAGGATGTTATCATTAGGGATGGTGGCAGGCGTGATGAGAAGATCATGGACATAATTACCCGGGATATCAACCAACAGGAAAAGGAAGTGATGTGCCGCACCAGGAAGGGAAAATTTTTCCCTGCGCTCATCTATACGAGCGGGATCATCGAAAACGGCCAGCTGGCCGGGATCAGGGGTGTAATGGTCGATATCAGTTCACGCAAAAAAATGCTGGAGGAATTACAAACACTCAACCAGGAACTGGAAAAGAAAGTACTGGAGCGGACCCTGCTCCTTTCGAATGAGATCAGGGAAAAGGAAAAAGCCGAAAAAGCCCTGATCCAGGCAAAAGAAAAGGCAGAGGAATCGGACAAAATGAAAGGCATCTTTCTGGCCAATGTATCGCATGAGATACAAACCCCCATCAAGGCCATTATCAGCTTCTCGAACCTGCTGCAATCGACCGGCCTGAGTGATGAAAGGCGGCTGGAGCTCACCGGCATCATCGAAAGCAACAGCAATGCCCTGCTTAACCTTACCAACGACATCCTTGAATTCACCAAGCTGCAGGCAAATGTTGTCAAACTGTTCAGGATCGATTTTGATGTAACCCTCTTCCTGGAAGAACTTTTTCCGCTTTTCGAATCACACAGGAGCAGGGAACTTGGCAGGGACATCAGGCTAAAGCTGACCATTCCCCGCGATCATAAGGTGCTGTTGATCAACTCGGATCCTTCAAGGCTCAAACAGATATTTTCGAACCTGATCTCGAATGCCTATAAATTTACACAGGAAGGCTACGTCGAATACGGCTTCAATGTTAAAGAAGGCAACAGGATCAGGTTTTTTGTAAGAGATACCGGTTTTGGCATCAGCAAGAAATACCAACGAAAGATATTTGACCGTTTCATACAGGAGCCCCAATCGCTCAATATCAAGCGCGAAGGCACGGGACTGGGGCTGGCCATTTCCCAGAGCCTTATCAGGATGCTCGGCGGTGAGATCTGGGTAGAATCGGAACCGGGCAAGGGCTCATCTTTTTATTTTGAATTCCCGGAGATCATTGTTGACAAAAACATCAGTGAGGAGAGCAGGGAATATGTCTGGAAAGACAAGCAAATACTGATCATCGAAGATGACATCTCGGATTACATCGCCCTGGAGGAGATCCTCAAGAACCGTGTCAAAATCCATTACCTTGACAGCCACGCGCATGCCCTTGAATTCTGCAAAAACAACAGCGGCATTCACCTATGCCTGTTCCATTGGTCGAAGAACAGTGACACGGACCTGATTGACGGCATCAGGGCCGGAAATCCAAAGCCCGGCATCCTGGCCATGCTGGAGGCAGGTTTTCCCGCCAGGATAAAAAAATCCTTGCGGAAAAGTTTCGATGGATTCATCAGGAAACCTTTGGTGAAAGATGAAGTTTTGATCATTCTCGACCGCCACCTTGGATAGGCCGGTGCCCCGGTTGGAACAAGGGGCAGCCAACAAACATTTTTTATTATATTTTTGCAACGCTGTGCGTAAGATCAAAGACATATTGGCCATCCCCCTGTTTGGGCTGATCTATTTTTATAAATATGTGATTTCTCCCCTGACGCCCGCTTCATGCAGGCATTATCCCACTTGTTCGGAATATTCGCTACGCGCCATACAACGGCATGGGCCCTTTCGCGGGGGCGGACTGGCGGCCAGGCGGATCCTGCGCTGCCATCCATGGGGTACATCCGGCATTGACCCGGTACCGCGGATCATTGTAAAAAAAATCAGGACAAAAGTAAAAGGAGAAAGCGTTAAAATCTGAGCATCATACAACACAAGACCGGTTTAGCGTTTACGCAGAAGGGCCTGAATACTCTACAAAGTTTCGCTCAGTCTCGTACAGGATCACCGTAAGCTGTTTATCCTTCCCGATCTGTTCACGCAGGATATTCCAGATCACCACGGCAATATTCTCGGCGGTGGGGTTCAACTCCCTGAATTCGTCCACATCCAGCGAGAGATTCCTGTGATCAAAACGCGCAATGATGTGTTCATCGAGCAATTCCTGCAGTATTTTCATATCCATCACATAACCCGTTTCAGGATCGATCAGGCCGGTAACCTTCACGATAAGATCATAATTATGGCCGTGATAATTGGCATTGTTGCAAACGCCAAAAACTTTCCTGTTCCGCTCATCATCCCATACAGGATTATGCAGCCGGTGCGCGGCATTGAAATGCGTCTTTCTGAATACGGACACTGCCGTATTGTTTATTTTCTCCATTGGAATGTGTTTTTATATACAGAACAGTAACATATTGCAATTACAATTTGTTCAAAGCCGGCAAGTGTAATATACCAGACCGCAGGCCCGACTGCACGTTAAGCTATGCGCCCACATCAATAAAACGGTATTCGGTCGGGTGCGGCACCCCTTTAAAGTCTTCCATGTAAACGGGTGATATCCCTGAAATGATGGAATCCTGTATACGGATATCATGATCGATCATGTCGTTCTTGACCTTGATGAAAAACTTTTCGCTCAGCACAATTCGGTTGGCCCTGGCCTTGGTCATCAGGCGGGCAGTCAGGTCAATGTCCATCCCGTAATAATCATTGGCATGTTCAAAGAAGGAGATATTGTACACTTCGGTACAGTAGTGAATGGCCACCTTACAATTGAGAAAGGTATCGGGAATGGGGTAATTGATGAGGTTATCGATGGTTGCATAGATCTCGCCCAGCAAACCGAAATAATTATTATAGCTGGTCTTGTTAAACAGGTCCTCATCGGGGATGAACAGCATCAGTTCATCGCCAATCCCCTTCACCACATTATTTGGCAGATCGTTCAGGAAAGAGATGAAATTAAAGGTATTGTTGAGCCTCTTGCCCCATTGCCGCAATTTTGTGCGGTATTTGATATCGGTGGAATTGATCACGTCAATAAAAAAGCATGTTCCCGGGCAAGGGGGAATGCCGTCGAGCTTTTCCTCTATCTCTTTGGAGGTGGGATCCTTAAATTGTATATAGTGAACCATGGGGGTTATTTCGTTCCGTGAATAATGAATCAGGACGCAAGGGCTTCTTCCCTGCTGCCGTAGATCTCAAAAATATTGACAAAGCCTGAGATCTCGAATATCTCCCTGATATCGGGGATCATGCTGCACAGCATCAGCCTTCCGTTCACTGCCTTGCTTTTTTTAAGGTACATCAGCAACACCCGCAATCCCGAACTGCTGATGTATTCCAGTTTTGACATATCAATGAGGATATTCGCCGCATCCGGGCCGGTAATTTTTGCCAGATGCTGCTCCAGCACCTGATAATTCGTTGTATCGAGCCTGCCCTCGGGTGTCAGCACATAAACATTGCCTGTCTTTTCTTCGGTTACATTCATAATTGATTCCTTTTAGGTAAGTTTTTTCCGGATGGTTAATACATTTTTATTTTGTTTTCTTTCATAGCTGATATCATCAGCAAAAGTCCTGACGAGATGGATGCCCAGTCCGCCAATCCTGCGTTCTTCAGCTGACTTGTCATTGTCGGCAAAGGATGCTGCCTGTGTTATGTCAAAAGCCTCCGCATCGTCGGTAATTTGGATTTCAAGCATATCCGTTTCACGGACAAACACAATTTCCAGCCGGTGTTCATCCTCATCCTTATATCCGTAAAGGATCGTATTGGAAACCAATTCCTCCAGCATGAGGTTGACATTCATGGCGGTTTTGGGTAACAGTTCCCACTTTTGCGCGGCATCTTCCGTGAAGGACCTCAGCCGGTCAATTTCCGGTATACGGTTCGAAATACTGATTCGCAACTGATCCGTTTTGTATTTTTCTGTCATGAACCATGTCAGCACCAGCAGGGTTATATCATCAAATTGATCGGCCTGCCCGACATATGTATCCAGGTCGTCAAGCAGTTCATTGGTGAAAGTGGCAGGGTCGGTCCCTTTGTAATCCGCCAACAAACGAATGATCCGTTTTTCGGAATATTGTTCTTCCGACGCATTGATGGCTTCCGACACCCCGTCGGTATAGAGCAGCAGCATTTCACGCTTGTTCATTTGCCGCTGTGACGTACGGTATTTTGTGCCTGCCATTGCACCCAGCGGCGGACCGTGTGTTTCGTGCAGCAGTTCTACCGGGGCATTTTCCCTGTGAAGCATGGGGTAGTTATGTCCGGCATTGCAATAGGTGAGCAAGCCTGTAGAGACTTTGAGCATCCCGAGAAAGAGGGTAACGAACATGGCGTTTTCGTTGTCGAGGCAGAGTTCGTTATTCATGACCTCCATCACCTTTGCCGGGTCTTTTCCGGTGTCCATCCTGGCCCGGAGCAGGGTGCGTGTGATCACCATGAAAAGGGAAGCGGGAACCCCCTTTCCTGACACGTCGCCAACCGTAAAGCAGAGGTTGTCGTGATCGACAAAGAAAAAATCATAGAGGTCGCCGCCCACATCCCTGGCCGGCCTGAGCACGGCATAAAGGTCAATACTATCCCTGTTGGGAAATGGCGGGAAGATCTTTGGGATTATGCCCTGCTGTATGTCCCTGGCGATCTGCAGTTCGCTTTCTATCTTCTGTTTGGCAGCCGTGGTTTCGCGCAGGTCCCTGATATATGCCTTCAGTGCCGCCTGCATCTTACCGATTGCATCGTTGAGTTGCCCGATCTCATCGGATGAATCAAGGGAGGGAAGGCGCACATCAAAGTTGCCTTTGCCGATCTGTTGTGTGGCGTTAGCCAGCCGGGTGAGCGGCCGGGTGATCATTCCTGAAATCAGAATCACGATAACGAAAAGAAGGAACAGGCCCAGCAACCCGATAAGCAGCAGGTCACGGTTAAGTATCCGCAGGTCGGCCATAAAAGCGTCTTCGGGCACCACAATGGCCAACGACCAGGCGGTTGACTCCAGGGAGGTATAATAGAGCCAGGCGTGGCCTGATATCGAGGGGGAATCGTAGGGGATGAAGCCGCTGCCCCCCCTGATCATGTCGGCAGCGACCGACAGAAGATTGTCATATCCCCTCTCGCGGGCAATATCAAAGATATTTTTCTCGGCTGCCAGATCATCAACCGGATGTGTAATAACATTTCCCTGTGAGGAGATCATAAAGGCATAACCCTGATCGTACACCCTGATGGCTGAAACGTATTCCCTGAGCCATTCAAGGGAGATATCGATGGTAACCACACCATCCGGGACAAATGGATCGGTTTTGCTGAAAAACGGCACCGAGTAGGTGCTCATGAGGGTGTCGCCGCCACCCTGGTCGAAATAGGGTTCAGACCAGCAGGCCCGGCGCTTTTCCATCGGCATACGATACCAATCCTGCGAAAAATAGTCAATGGCCGGGCCATTCAGGAACTTGAAATCCAATGCGTTTCCGTTGCGCCAGACATAAGGAGCAAAATACAGGCTGTCGGGATCGAAGCGGAAGGCTTCATAGGCGATGCAACTCCCGTATATTTCGTCGTTTTCGGCAATGGTTCTGGTGAGAAGCCCCCTGATCTGCGGGAGTGACAATTCCGAGACTTCCAGGAAACCCGCCAGCATATGCGGGATCTTTTCCGATGATTCGAGCAACTTTTCAATTTTCGCCGCTTTGCCGGCGGCAAGATGAATCACGTTTTCTTCTACATTTCTGAGCAGAAGCTGCCGCGAAATATAATAATTATAAAGAAGGATGAAAGCAAAAACCAGCATCACGCCGGCCAGGATGCTGAATGATATTTTGAACGACAGGCTCCCGCGCAGTATCATATTTTGGATCTAAGCACAACAAAGTTATCATTTCCCGTTAAAATACAAAATACTAATCCATAACTCTTGCACTGAAGGGCGGGAAATAAAATCCGGGAGATCACGGGATGATCATCATGTGCCCTGCCTGCCGGTGAGGCTGCCGGAACATTGAAACTGTCAATAGAAGGTTGATTTTTTGAAGAATTGATTCCTTGAGGGTTCGGGGCAGGCTGTTCAATCGTTTATTCGAATATATTAATATGACATTATAACAATTGAACCAAACTGCCTTTGGCCTGACGCCCGAAACCTGTCTTATCGTTCATCCTCAAACTCTCTCCCGCTCTGCAGGCGTTTGCCTTTACCTTCGCCCTTGCCGTCCTTGTCCTTTTGCCGGCGGCGTTTACCCATTCCGCGACCCATGGGCCAGGCTTCATCATCCTTTTTACGGCACTTGCCGAGCTTCCGCCCGGTGCGCGGCCCTTTGCCTTCCGGACCGCTGTTATCCAAATGTGGCATGATACAATAAATTAAGATTATTAAAAAGCGGAACGCCCTGTTTTCCGGGACCGTTCCGTTAAATTTCAGGCATTATCCTCCCGGGCTTTGTCCGGCATTTCTTCCTGATCAAGCCTGATGGCTTTGCCATTTACCAGTCCATCGGCTATTTTCCTGTGCGCCGAAGCCAGTATCCTCCCGAAAGTCTGTCTGGATATTCCCATGGCCGCAGCGGCCTGCTCATGGTACATCCCTTGCAGGTCGGCCAGGCGCACGGCCTCCAACTCGTCTGCTGCAATCACGACTTCCGTCAGTTCACGCATCGGCATCCCTGCCGGTTTAAAATGGGTAAGGCTTGCCCTGAACCCGATCCGCCTCCTGCATTTTCGTCTTGGCATTAATAAGAATTTTATGCAAATATCGGGCATATGCCCATAATAAGCAAGAAAAAAAAGGATTATTTTCAGAATTTTTCAAATACGCCGAGGCCAAACAGCGCATAATCGTACCTGACGGGATCACCGGGGTCGAGGGTCTTCAGGTAAGCGGTCAGTTCGGCAACCGCTTTCCAGTCGGCCTGCTTTCTTTTCAGGATACCGAGTGCCCGGGCCACCCTGGCGGTATGCACATCGAGCGGACAACAGAGGTCGGCGGGGCTGATGCTGTGCCACAAGCCAAAATCGACCCCGCGACGATCCTTTCGCACCATCCATCTGAGGAACATATTGATCCTTTTGGCCGAAGACCCTGCCAGCGGGTTTGCCACATGCCTGCTTGTGCCCGGTGGCGGCCCGAAGGATAGAAACCGGCGGCGGAAATCACTGATGGCGGTGGCAGCATCCCAGCGGTTCCCGGCTTCCCGGCCTGAAAACGCCTTTTCGAGCCCCCCTGAACGGCAGATGCCCTGCAGGGCTTTCAAAAAATAGATGCAATCGTGCCCGCCGAAAGTCCTGTGCCTGAAATCAGCGAAAGCTGCTAAGTCGGAGGAAGCGGCTTGCATAATAAATGCATGGGGGCTGTTATCCATGCGGTCCATGAGCAGGCCGGCATTTCTCACAATGACGGGCCTTTGCCCCCAGGCGATGGTAGCCGACAGGAAAGCCGCAATCTCAATATCCTCCCGCCGGCTGTAGCGGTGCGGAATGCTGACGGGATCACTGTCAATAAAGTCCCTGCAATTATATAAGTCGGCCTTTTCATCCAGCAATTCCCTGATCTCTTCGCGCCTTAACATCATCAGGCAAATGTAGCCAAAGAATGGCAGGCAGGCCCTGACTAAAACCAAAATACCGCTTCATCCGGTATCCCGGCAGGCATAACATCTTATCGTAAATACATATATTTGCTCCAAATACAACAGCCATGAACTGGAAAGAGGAATTACATGAAATCATTTTCGGTGCCGAAACCCGGGCCGGAAAGTTTTTCGACATCATGCTGATCATTGCCATTATCCTGAGCATAATCGTGGTGATGATCGACAGCATTCCCGGGATCCATGACGACTTTAGCGATCCCCTGCTGATTGCCGAGTGGGGATTTACCATCCTTTTCAGCATTGAATACATACTGCGCATCATCAGCAGCCCGCGAAAAACAAGGTATTTATTCAGTTTTTACGGCATCATCGACCTCCTGGCCATCCTGCCGACCTACATCAGCCTTTTCGTGGCCGGTTACCAATACCTTCTTGTGATCAGGATACTTCGTCTTTTGCGCGTTTTCAGGATACTGAAGCTATACCGCTTCATCGGGGCATCCAGCTACCTGCTTGAATCGATCAGGGCCAGCCGGCACAAGATCTTTGTCTTTTTACTGGCCGTGATGGCCATCGTTGTAATCATGGGAGCGGCCATGTATCTGATCGAAGGGCCTGAGAACGGGTTCAGAAGCATCCCCGAAGGCATATACTGGGCCATCATCACCCTGACCACGGTCGGATACGGCGACATCACCCCCCTGACTCCCCTCGGAAAAACACTCTCGGCATTTGTCATGATCCTCGGGTATTCGATCATTGCTGTCCCAACAGGCATCATCACCGCTGAACTAAGCCGTAAAAAGGATGAAATAAGCAGTAAATGCTGCCCGGGCTGCAACAACGCCGAAAACGACAAAGACGCCTCTTACTGTAAGGTTTGCGGAAAAAAACTTTAAGGAAAGCAAAACAAAAAACCCCCGCGGGGAGCGGGGGCGCATCAATTCATTTTGGTTTTGCAAAGCGGTAATATGCTTTCTCCCCTTATACCCCAAAAGCGCAACAGGGTTACAAAATGCCCGAATTATTGCAATGCCTGCAGCTTATCCCTCCTGTATGACCACCGCATCAGGGCCATGGCAATGAGCAGGGTGAACATGGTTAGGATGAAAGTTCCGGCGAAGCCGATGAGTTCATAGAAGAACACCCCGAAGAGGGGGGCAAAGAGGGAGCGGACCCCCGTGAGGGAGAGGTGTACCGACTGATAGTCATCGGCTTCTTCAGGACGGCAAAAATATGCAGACCCGATAAACCACAACAGGGCCATGGTAGCCGCAAAGATGCCATAAAAGATGAACGAGATCACAAGCATGTAATAGATACGTATGCCGAACACTTCGGTATAGGCCGGGTAGAGGTCGGTCAGCAGCAGGAACAGTATATAC
>CAYOLA010000075.1:0-13253 GCA_964404735.1 uncultured Bacteroidales bacterium | reverse complement strand
ACATAACTGCCCGCTTCCCGCACCAATGCCTGCAAGGGGCCGGCTTTTACAGGGGGAAAAGAAAAGCCCCCTTAAATTGAAAATGGAATATGAACATCTCGCGAATGTCAAAAACTATTAACAAAGAAAGGAGGCAGGGCAAAGGTAAACATTTTGTTCCTGGTCTTCACGGCTTTGGATCATTCATTCAATGTTTAACTAAATTCCAATGCTCTATGAAAAAGTTATTTCTTTTAACAGCATTTTCTGTACTATGCTGTGGGTCAGTTTTTGCGCAAACAACCTGGGTGGCATTTACCTCTCCAAGCCCGCAGGCTGCCGACATCAGCCTGATCGAATCCGACAATGTTTTGGTGGAATTCAGTGTTGATGTGTTTGGCATGTACAAAAAAGATACTACGGTGTCGAACATGTCGTTTCAACGGATCAATACGCCCGGAGGAACTGTCACTGTATCGGTAGGAGAACCGGAAATGCCTTACATCAGGCAATTGATTGCCATACCCCATTGCGATGATGTTTCGCTTACGGTGAATGTTACAGGATCAACATCATTTACCAATTACAATATTTATCCTGCCCCGGAGTTGGTCGAAGTAATCCACCCCGACAGCAGTGTAAGCCTTGAAGAATCATTTGTGTATGACTCAATCGCTTACCAGAAAAACCAGAATTATCCGCAAGTAACGGCTGAAATCGTATCAACAGGTTACCTGAGAGATCAGATGTATGCCGAAGTATTTATTTACCCGGTGCAGTTTAATCCTGTTTCAGGCAATTTACAGGTTAACACCAGCTATGCGCTCACGTTAAGCTTTACCAACCCCAGTGGCCCGGTAAACGAAAACGTGGGGATTTTCAATAATGTGGCCACCAATGTTTTTCTTAACTATGTTTCCAGTGGGATTACGGCTAAAATAAACGACCGGCCCGGGCATACCGGAAGCATTGAATGGATTGAACTTACTCAGCAAAGCCAGGCCTCCGAAATAGTGGCCGACTATCTTATCATTACCGACAGTATTTTCTGGGACCCGTCCGGACAAATCACAGACTTGCTTAAAATTGTTCAACACCGGGCAGAATACAATGGCTTTGATATTGCCATTGTTAAAGTTGAACAGGTAATGGACATATTTAATACACCCGGTGAAGACTATGAATATGAACGGGCTATCAGGAGGTTTATCAAAGCTGTATTCGACAATGATAATGCGAACAATACTTATGATGGGAAATTGGGGTATGTGTTGTTGGTGGGTGGAGCCATTCATCAAGGTTCAGATCATTGGGTGCCGCCATCCTACGAAAACATAGACCCGGAAATCTTCAGTGATTTTGGTCCTAATGATTACTATTATTCTTGTATCACCCAAAACCTCGCTTTAGATTATGATGTTTTTGGGGATTTATTCATTGGAAGGATATCTGTCTATAATAATGATGAATTAGCAAATAATGCAGAGAAGATATTGTATTTTGAGAAGGAAGCAGACTTCGGAAACTGGAGGAAAAATGCAGGTTTTACCCGATTAGAAGATTCAGAATATGTGGACAATATTAACACAATGTACCAGATACTTGATAATTACATTAATCCTCCATATTCAATGAAACTTTTTGATACCGATAGTTTACCACTTGGGGGGAAAACAGAGCCTTTTATAAACGAATTTAATGAAGGAAGATTGGCTATGTTCTATTTTGGACATTCAAATATAAATGAGTATCCATATGATGCACAATATCCGTCTCATTGTACTGATGCTTATATGATGAATAATCTTCAGAACTGCAAAAAGAATCCTTTTGTACTGAATTTTTCATGTTTATCTGGCAATTTTATTGGACAGAATCCATGCCTTATGGAAAATTTAATTAATACATCAAATGAATCAGGATATTTATGTGGAATGGCTGCCCCTGTTCCAATAGGTATTAGTTATTTGAGAAATAATGTTCCCAATAACCCCCCACATCATATTATTGAGGGACGAATACCCTATTCTATATGGAATAATCTTTCTCATATTACAGGAGAGTTCATCCTTGAAAGTAAGTGTTACACATCAAGAAGGCTTGAGCGTTTTAAGTTGAACTATTTTGGCGATCCGGCATTAAACCTGATGGCCGAGGGATTTAAAATTACCGGTGATTTCTCGTTTGAATGTGGCACTGAAATATCAAGCGAAATATTTGTAAGAGAAGGGGCAACATTAACTATTCCTGGCTGCTCACTAAGCTTTGTTGACAATGGCAAACTTATTATTGACCATGGAGCAACTTTAAAAATATACAGTTTTGCTGTTATCTCAGGAATCAATCCACAAAACGCCATTGAAGTTTATGGTAACATTGAGTTCATTCATGAAAACCAGGGAGATATTGAATTTACTGCACCAGATGGGCACTCATGGCATGGACTTACCATCAGCAACCATTCAATTGATCTTGATGTTTCAGCCCTTCTAACATTTAAAAACTGCAACTTTATATGTCGATCAGAGTCTTTGAACCTGGCGCCCTATGCTGGATTGAACCAGTTTAACAATTCATATTTTGAATTCTCGCATGGTTCTTTAGTATTAAGTAATGCAAATTTTACTAATAGCTCCATATTGGTACTCTCTCCCGATAATCACGAATCCAGTGTTGAAATATCCAATTGTGAATTCAACAACGAGTTCAATGTATTCCTTTCGACGATTTTTATCGAACGATATATGCAATATGATATACATGAAAATGATATTTATTTTTCCGATGGAGACGGTATCACTATATTCAATTGCGGAGGCATCACCGATTACAATTACCCGAATGGTATAACCAATAATGTGATTGAATATACCGGCAGCTCGCCAGACCTGCATAAAGGGATTAAGGTGTACAGAAGCGTTGCCGATATTTCGCTTAACGAGATCATTAATGCTGATTATGGTATCGTGGGCATGAACAATAGCTCAATTACAATTACGGGAGATGAAAGCGCCACCACTTACGATGAAACCCAGCAAATTGTAAACAACGATAGCTACCAAATGCATTTCACCAATAACAGTTTCCCTGAAGAGATCAAATTCAATATCATCGGTAACGGCGATAATCCCGCACCACTGATATTTACAAACTGCAAACCTCCGGCAGGAAACAAACTCGATGTAACATTAAATTGCTGGGATGCACATTTTTCACCAGGAGATGATTTATTGCCGGCCAATGCTTACGAATGGACGCCTGACTGGTGCCCTGCAACCACGGCTTCCTCAACAACAAATAGCGGCGATATCGTGCTTTACGAATCGGCCATGCAAAAAATAGAAAGTGGTGACTACATCGGGGCTGAAACCGACCTGAGGGAGATCATTAGCGATTATCCTGAAACCGGAACAGCCGTAAATGCATTAAAGCAGTTATATGAACTGGAAGGTGTAGCAACGCAGGATTACCAGGCCCTGAAAACCTATTACCAAAGCGAGCCCAATTTGCAGAATAATAATAACCTGGGCAAACTTGCTGCATGGATGGTATCGTATTGCGATGTAAAACTGGAAGCCTACCAGGATGCCATCGACTGGTACGATAATGTAATTGATACAACATCATCGGAAGAAGACTCAACTTTCGCTGCCATTGATATGGGCGATGCATACCTTACAATGGGCGGAGGCATGAAAAGCACCGTTAGCTGCAAACACAGCCAGTTTCTTTTCGATTCGCAAAAAGCTTTTGAGATCAACCGCGAATACCTGATCAACGAGTTGCTGAAATCACAAAAGGCCGGTGAACAGGATAATTCGGACTTGCCAGGTGAGGATGAAAACCAGCTTGCCGTGCTACATCAAAATGTACCCAATCCCTTCAATTCAACTACAACAATAAAGGTTGAACTACATAAAGCCTGCAATATTGAACTTGACGTGCTTGACATGCATGGTAAAAAAGTACTAACTTTAGCCAAAGCTTACTTCGAAAAAGATATACATACATTTGTTGTTAGCCTGAATGAATTTACTAAAGGTATGTACTTTTATTCCTTGAAGGTTAATGATGTTATAATCGATACCAAGAAAATGATTATTCAATAATAACATATTTGTGGCGGCAGTGGTGATCACTGCCGCCTAATTTATTTATCATGAAACGACTAACAGTAGTTTTTGTATTGCTCATGCTTGGGAGCAACTTATTTGCCGACCGTTTTCTTACCCGTGGTCATCAGCCAGGTGAAATATATATATCGTCAATCTGGTTTCAATATGCTGATACGGCAACAAGTGCCTTATTTTTCTCAGACGATTATGGACAAACGCTTTCTATGAAATATTACTATCCCTGGTATTCGGGCAGCATGCCCCTGGGAAGGATCGTTACTGATTATACAAGTGGTGTGATATACAATGATGCGATCACACAATTGTGGCGAAGTTTTGATTTAGGGTATTCTTGGGAAATGATTTCTAATCCTGGGTCGTATGGTATGTTCTCTTCAGGCTCAAACCCAGGAACAATTTATGAAGCATTCACAAATGAGCCTTTATGGAGAATTGAGCTACACAAAAGTGATGATTATGGAAGCAGTTTTGCATTAATAAATGATTCGGTAAGAGGTTGGCCTGAAGTTAGCACCACCGTTGAGGGATTGTATTTGTACTATCACAGAAAGAATCCATATGAAATGGTAGTTCAATATAGTGAGGACTTTGGCCAATCTTTTTCGACAATCTGTGTTTTGGATTCGAACATCAGTGGTTATGGAGTCGGCTCTGGCTTTCCATCTTTATCAAGGGGAACTACAGATGGTGAGCTTTACTTAACAACGTTGTTTCCTTACCATGGTTTTAAAATCTTCTATAGCTCAGACCGTGGCCAGAGCTGGGAAATGAGGTTTGAATCTGGCAATATTGACCCTCATAGTGAAACGCACTCATTTACTGCAGGAAATGAGCCGGGGTCGTTTTTTTATTCTAAATCCATTCCATTATACCATGGTGAAGCTAACACTCTTTTGTGTATTTATCATAGTACAGATACAGCAAAAACTTTCACAGAGTATTGCCATTTATTGGATACGGGATTTCCTGTAAACATTTATGAAGAAGAACTGATTAAACATAAAACGATTGAAATCGGCAACTACCCCAACCCATTTAGCCAAAATACTACAATCACATTTGAGTTGGACCGGCCCGGGATACATTGCATTGAATTAACCAATCTGTCAGGCCAGGCAATATTGCGAGAAGAGGAATACTTTGAGCTTGGAAAGAACAGCCACATCCTGCAAACTGGCAATCTTTCCCCGGGGGTTTATTTATGCAGTATCAAAGCAAATGGTCAGCTGCTTGGGGTGAGGAAGATTGTGAAACGATAAGGGAAAAGATGATATTGCTATATTGTTTCGGTGTTACATGGCTAAATGGCTAAATGGTTAAATTCGTGAGACTGGCTTTTCATGAACGAAGTGAAGTGAAAAGGCTTAGTCGAACTAATCCACGATTTATCGGGATTGTTAAATTACTATCGACTAAACAAATAAACGAATCAACAACTCAACGACTAAACCACTAAACCACTAATAAGATTGATGTGAGAACCGTTGTCTTTTCATCAGTTTTTAAGCCAGATCCAGGCATTGAGCGAGGCCGCGAGCAAGAGCCATAAGAGGTATGGCAGTACCAGCAAGGCTTTCCATTGCAGGTTTTTCGCCCCATACAAAAAGATACCTCCCACCAGCAGGATCAGCATCAGGATAAGGATAAAGCCCGGACCCGCCAGGTGGAAACGAAAAAAAACCGCATTCCATCCCGTGTTCAGTATAAATTGTGCGATAAACAACAAGATCAGCAAATTGAAAGTCTTCAGGCCGGAGGCAAAGGCCATAAAAAAGGAAAAACAAAGCATGATAAAGGTCCATGCCAGTCCAAATACCCAGCCCGGAGGTGTCCATGGGGCCATATCCAGTCCCTGGTACCAGGACGAGCGGGCACCCTCACCCTGCAGCCAGCCTCCCAGGCCAAGTGCACCGAAGTTTATGATCAGAAAGATCAGTAAGCGAACATAAAAACCCATCAACATTTACTTTTTGAAATCCACTCCAAATATACCAAAATAGGGACAGTTTATCACCAAATTCCATTTTCATCATGATACTCCGGGAAGAAAAAGGCATGCATGGATTCCCGGAATTTTTCGTATTTTTGCAAGAAATAATTCTTCATCGTGGCATTTGATGTTGACAAGGTACGCGCCGCTTTCCCGATCCTTGGAAAAAAGGTATATGAAAAACCGCTGGTATACCTTGATAATGCAGCCACAACCCAAAAGCCGCAGTGTGTAATCGACCGGATTACGCATTATTACGAAAACGAGAACTGCAACATCCACCGTGGGGTCCATCATCTCAGCCAGATGGCAACCATGGCTTTTGAGTCCTGCCGGGAGCATGTGGCCCGCTTCATAAACGCACCGCAAAAAGAAGAGATCATCTTTACGAAAGGGACTACTGAATCCATTAATCTGGTGGCAGCCTCCTATGGCCGGAAATTTCTGGAAGAGAATGATGAAGTTATCATCACGGGAATGGAACACCACAGCAACCTTGTTCCATGGCAGATGTTGTGCCACGAAAAAAAGGCCAGGCTCAGGGTGGTTCCCTTTAACGATCATGGCGAGCTGGATATGCCGGCCTACCGGAAAATGCTCGGTGAAAAGACCCGTATCGTGGCAATCACACATATATCGAATGCCCTGGGCACGGTCAATCCCGTAAAGGAAATGATTGACCTTGCACACCGGCAAAATGTCCCGGTTCTGGTTGACGGCGCCCAGGCCATATCACATATGAAGGTTGACATGCAGGAACTCGGCTGCGATTTTTACTGTTTCTCGGGACACAAAGCCTATGCCCCCATGGGGGTTGGGGTGCTATACGGCAGGATGAGCCTGCTCGAAAGCATGAACCCATACCAAACCGGAGGGGAGATGGTCGAGAGCGTAAGCCTGTTTGAAACGGTATTCAATGAGATACCCCTCAGGTTCGAAGCCGGCACCCCCAACGTGGAAGCCGTGCTGGGACTCGACACAGCCATCAGCTTTCTGGAAGAAACCGGCATGGAGAATATTTACGAATATGAAAGCCGGCTTCTTGCTTACGCCACCAAAAAACTTCAGTCCATCAGGGACGCCAGGATCATCGGCACGGCCAGGAATAAAGCCGGGGTCTTATCCTTCCTCATCGGCGATATACATCCCTATGATGCCGGAACCATCATCGATAAATTCGGCATCGCCGTGAGAACCGGTCACCACTGTGCCCAACCTGTTATGGATCGCTACGGCATATCCGGCACCCTCAGGGCTTCTCTGGCCATTTACAATACAAAGGACGATATCGACAAACTGGTGGAAGCCATTCACCAGACCAGGAAAATGTTCAGTTAAAAATAATCAAACGCATGACCATCGAAGAAATACAGCAAAAAATTATCAGTGAATTCAGCTGTTTCGACGACTGGATGGACCGTTACAACCATCTTATCGATATGGGTAAGAACTGCCCCATGATCGACGAAAAGTATAAAACAAGAAATTACCTCATCAGCGGCTGCCAGTCGAGGGTCTGGCTTCATGCCTCCATGAAGGAGGGGAAGATCATCTTCACGGCCGACAGCGATGCCGTCATTACCAAGGGCATCGTCAACCTGCTGATACGTGTATTCAGCGGGCGATCACCTGATGAGATCATCAATGCCGATATTTCATTCATCGACAGGATCGGGCTGAAGGAACACCTCTCCCCTACACGATCAAACGGGCTGATGTCGATGGTCAAGCAAATGAAACTTTATGCGCTGGCATTCAAAACAAAGGCACAGCAGGAAGGAGAAAACGGATAATGGATGCCAGGCAAAGCGAAAGGCAGATCGTTGAAAAACTAAAAACGGTTTTTGACCCTGAGATCCCGGTAAACATTTACGAAATCGGGCTTATTTATGAGATCAGCGTAACGGAAGAAGGCAGGGCCCATATCCTGATGACCCTCACCAGCCCAAATTGTCCCGTGGCCGAAAGCCTGCCACTGGAAGTTAAACAGAAAGCGGAGGAAGTCCCGGGCGTAACAGAAGCCACGGTCGAACTTACCTTTGAGCCTCCCTGGAACATGGACATGCTTTCCGACGAAGCCCGTCTTGAACTGGGATTACTCTGAGCCCGGATATCCGGAGTTTTGCATTCAGCCAACCCGATTGCATTTCATCATATCATCCGGTCAAATAATGAACCCGACAAGCGGATAAATCAAACAATAATGGATTTGCTTACGCTGATATAAAGGTTTCATATAACTTTGCAATCCCAAAAAAAGCCGGCTGAAAGAAATGAGCGAAGAGACAGGAAAGCTTTTAACACTGATCAACGATCCATCGGACCTGAAGAAGCTGAAAGAAAACCAGCTTCCGGGACTATGCCGTGAGATCAGGGAATTCATCATCGACGAAACCGCGAACAATCCCGGACACCTGGGTGCCAGCTTGGGTTGCGTTGAGCTGGCCGTAGCCATTCACTATGTTTTCAATACCCCTTGCGACAAGGTTATTTGGGATGTAGGCCACCAGGCCTATGCCCACAAGATCATCACCGGCCGGCGGGACATGTTTCATACGAACCGAAAAAAAGGCGGCATCAGCGGGTTCCCCCGGATGGAAGAAAGTGAATATGATGCTTTTGGTACCGGCCATTCTTCCACATCCATCTCGGCTGCACTGGGCATGGCCACCGCCTCGGCTCTCATGGAGGACAACGGCAGGTCGCACATTGCCGTGATCGGCGATGGCGCCATGACCGGCGGCATGGCAGTGGAAGCCATGAACAATGCCGGCGTGTCAAATGCCAACCTGCTGGTGATCCTGAACGACAACGGCATAGCCATCGACAAAAACGTAGGTGCCATCAAGGAGGCCCTGGCCAACATGATCACTTCCAAGGCTTATAACAAGTTCAAGGATAAAGTATGGCTGATGCTGGGCGGAGGCACGCGTTACGGCAAAAATACAAGGGCCATTGTCAAGCAGATCGGTAATGCCGTTAAGTCGACCATCCTGCGAAGAAGCAACCTATTTGAAGCACTTAACTTCAGGTACTTCGGGCCCATCGACGGCAATGACGTGGTGCATCTTTCCAAGATCCTGCGCGACCTGGGGCGGATCAAAGGGCCCAAGCTCCTGCATGTGGTCACTACCAAAGGCAAAGGCTTTCGCGAAGCGGAAAAAAACCAGGTTGTTTACCATTCGCCCGGCACTTTCGACAGGAAGACGGGCAAGCTCACCACGAAGGACGACGAAGGAAGGAAGCCCCAAAAATACCAGACAGTCTTTGGAAAGACCATCATCGAGCTGGCACGGCAGAACGAAAAGATCGTGGCCATCACCCCTGCCATGCCCACGGGCAGCTCACTCAACCTCATGATGGCGGTCATGCCCGAAAGGGTATTTGATGTGGGCATCGCCGAACAGCATGCAGTGACCTTTGCAGCCGGATTGGCGGCACAGGGCGCCATTCCCTTCTGCAACATATACTCCACCTTTGCACAGCGGGCCATCGATCAGATCATCCACGATGTGGCCCTTCAAAAGCTGCCTGTGGTGCTTTGCCTCGACAGGGGCGGATTGGTTGGCGAAGACGGGGCCACCCATCACGGGGCATACGACCTGGCCTATCTGCGCATGATACCAAACATGACCATCGCCTCACCCATGAACGAAGAGGAACTGCGAAACCTGATGTTCACCGCCCAGCTTCCGGGTATCGGGCCCTTCGCCATTCGCTACCCCAAAGGATCCGGTGTGATGCCCGATTGGGAAACGCCAATGAAAAAACTGGAACCCGGCAAAGGCAGGCAGCTCAGGGAAGGCAAAGATCTTGCCATCATCACCATCGGGCATACCGGGAACCATGCATCCCTGGCCTGCGATGAACTTGAAAAGCAGGGGATCAGTGCAGCCCATTACGACATGCGTTTCCTGAAACCGCTGGATGAGCAATTGCTGCATGAAGCGCTGAAAACCCACAGCCACATCATTACCGTGGAAGACGGAACCGTAAACGGAGGACTGGGCAGTGCCATCCTCGAATTTCAGGCCGCCGGAGGATACCGGAACACCATCCGCCGTTTGGGCATCCCCGACCGCTTTATCGGCCACGGCACTCAGGAAGAACTTTACCGCGAATGCGGATACGATGCCGGAGGCATCATCGCCTCAGTCAAAGAAATCCTGCAGGCCTGACCCCTGTTTATTCATCCCGCAGGCTGACCTTCGCATTTTTTATATCTTTACCTGCAAATCCGATGAGGGTCTTGCAAAAATTAATCCTATACCTGTGCCTCCTCCCGGTCCTGCTGGCAGGCAGCCTCAGCATGAAGGCAGAAGAAGTGCCGGCCATCAGGCAGGACGACCTGGCCGTTGAACTCCCTTTCGTCATAGTACGGCACATTCCCTTCACCATCGGCATTGAGATCACCCGGCCCGAACTTGCCGCTGCCATGGAAGGCCGGGAACTGGAAATAAATTTTGGAGAGGAAACTGTCGGGCTGATGATCAGCAATGGCAAAGGAAAGTTCAACCATACGCTTTACCGAAAGCAGGATCTTTCATTCGAATGCGGGTCTTTCAGCTTTTCAAAGAGGATTACCCCCATCCCCCTCTGGATGTCGATATTGCCGCCCCTGATCGCCATCCTTTTTGCACTCATCTTCAGGGAAGTTTTTTCGGCCCTTTTTGCCGGCCTGCTCATCGGAACCACCATATTGCACTTCTATGCGGGCAGCAATATTTTTGCGGCCCTGTTCCAGGGAGTCTTTACCATCGCCGATACCTACCTGCCCGAAGCCATGCTTGACAGGGGTCATCTTTCCATCATCATCTTTTCCATGCTTATCGGGGCCATGGTCAACCTCATCACCCGCAACGGCGGCATGAAAGGCGTGGTAAACCTACTGTCGCGATTCGCACAAAGTGCCCGCTCAGGGCAGTTCATCACCTGGCTGATGGGCATCGTAATCTTTTTCGACGATTATGCCAATACACTGGTGGTGGGAAACACCATGAGGCCGGTAACGGACAGGCTGAAGATATCCAGGGAGAAGCTGGCTTACCTGGTCGATTCCACGGCAGCTCCCATTGCCTCCATCGCCTTTGTCACCACCTGGATCGGTGCCGAACTGAGCTACATTCAGGACGGCATTAATGTGATCGGCCTGGAAGAGAACGCATACATGGTTTTTTTCAATTCACTGGCATATTCCTTTTACCCCATCCTGACGCTGGTTTTCATTCTGCTGATCGTATTCAGGGGCGTTGATTACGGCCCGATGCTCAGTGCTGAAAGAAAAGCCCGGCAAACGGGCATCGTTGATGATGCCGGGAATGACTTTTCGAACGAACTGAACAAGCTGGATGTGGATGAAAACATCAGGCCCAGGTGGTTCAATGCCGTGATCCCGGTACTGGTGATCATTGCCGGCACCCTTACGGCCCTGGTATATACCGGCTGGGACAATGCCGTATGGTCTGACGACGGCCTGTCGTTCGGGAAAAAACTATCACAAACCATCGGCAATGCCGATTCATATACGGCCCTGCTCTGGTCATCGCTTTCGGGAGTGCTTACAGCGGTATTGCTCACTGTAAGCCAGCGCATTTTGAGCCTGAAAAAAAGCATCGACAGTCTTATCAACGGTTTCAGGACCATGCTCACGGCCATCCTCATCCTGGTACTGGCCTGGGCACTGGCCCTTCTGACCGAACACATGCATACGGCCACCTTCATCTCCAACAGTATGCTGGCCATGTCGCTCCCGCCATATCTGGTGCCTGCCATCACTTTTATCCTGGCGGCACTGATCTCTTTTTCCACCGGGTCATCATGGGGCACCATGGCCATACTGTATCCGCTGATGCTGCCCGCCACCTGGCTCATTTCCGAAAGCTACGGACTTGAATACGGGCAGTCGATGTACATATTCTACAATGTTGTATCCTGCGTACTTGCCGGCTCTGTGCTGGGTGATCACTGTTCGCCGATTTCCGATACAACCATCCTCAGTTCCCTGGCCAGTTCGTGCAACCATATTGAACATGTACGGACACAACTTCCATATGCCCTTACCGTGGGAAGCGTATCCATCCTGGCGGGGACCATCCCTGCCGCCTTTGGCATATCAACCTGGCTGCTGTATCCTTCGGCCATCATCATCCTGTTCCTGATCATATTCCTGGCCGGTAAAAAGCCTCGCTTTGATCAGCCGCTGAAGCGATAAAAACCAGCAGGCGCATACGGATGTGTTAGCAGAAAATTGGAATTACGCAATTGTGTCGTATATTTGTATATGGCCTCTTGATGGGACGCGGTGTAAAAACAAAACATGGCATCATGAAAGCATACCCTTTCACAGCTAAAAGCCCCGAGCTGATCAGGCCCGAAATCGAAAAAGCAATCGAAAGCGGGTTTGTACCGGCCATGGCCTTTGTTTTTACTTCGGTTAAACTGGGGATCGGGGCCATGTCAAAAGCATTCAAAAATGCCGGTTTCCCCGTTTTGGGATGCAGTACCAGCGGAAACATCCTGGCAGGAATTGCAGGAAACAGCAGTATTTACGAAGATGCCGCCGTTGTCACCCTCGTTTCCCTCAGGAAGGAACATTTCGCTTGCCAACATGCCGACAGGGGTATACTTACCTCATTTGAGTTTGGGCAGGAACTGGGAAGCTGGGGTGCAAAGGTTTTTAAAAAACCGGCCTTTATCCTGCTTGCCAGCGGGCTTAGCCTCGACGGGCAGGAGTTAATTAACGGCATACTCGATAAGGCCGGGGACGAGACCATCATGTTTGGCGGACTGGCAGGCGATGATGCCCGTTTCAAAAAAACTTTCGTATTTTCAGGGAATGCCATTTACGACAATGGTGCAGCGATCATGGCACTCGACACGGATTTTATCGACGTACACGGCCTGGCAACCAGCGGCTGGATCGGACTGGGAAAAGACCTCACGGTAACCCGGGCTGAGGGGAATGTGGTTTATTGCATCGATCATGAGCCTGCCCTGGAGGTATATAAAAAATATCTGAGCGTTGATGACAAAGATCTGCCTGCCATCGGCGTTGAATATCCGCTGCTCATAAAAAGGGAAGACGGCTCGGAATCGCTCAGGGCGGTAATGGGGGTCGACAGAAAAGCACGATCACTGATCTTCGCCGG
>CAYOLA010000074.1:0-3211 GCA_964404735.1 uncultured Bacteroidales bacterium | reverse complement strand
GAAAATAGCGGCCCTGTGATCCCACGACAATGCCTGCCATGCAGGCCTGGCCTCCAGTGCGGCATCAATGGCCCGGGTCACATGCGTTGCGTCGCCCTTGTAATAGTAACCCAGCGTGTGTTTCCTGTCGTGGGGCGGATGTATGCTCAGCCTGTTCTCGCTGCGCACCTCCTTTCCGCCTATGATCATGGGAATATCGCGCTGAAAGGACCTGAACTCCGCAATGGTTGCCTGCAGTTCCTTCCGCTCCGGGCTTCCCGGTGCATAATCCCTAACGGGCTCATTGTAAGCCTGTGGTACCTGAAAAAAACCTCTCGACATCTTGTTAAGTTTAAAAGATTATTAAAGTATCAGGCTGAAAACCGCCGGGTCCCGGCCTTGGATTTTTCAGAAAAAATGCTTATTTTTGTTGTATCAAACAAAAAAATCATTCTAACAAACTGATTTTTAACAAATTTATTGAAAAATCGGTTTTCTTTCATGATTACCTGATATAACAATCAGAAATTTTTTTTGTTTATCGGAATTTCGTCAATCAATAAAACGACCAGCTATGACTATGAATAAAATCCAGGAACTGACTGAACTTCTTTTGGATGAGAATGTCAGACTTCGCGCCATTATCGGTGATTCTGCAGATGCCGGGGCGATGAAAGCTGCAGTAAAGACCTGGGTTATGGAATATATTGAAGCCCGTCCGGCCCTCAGGAATTGTGCCCTGAGCGGTGAAGTAGGTGCCGGGGATTTCAAAAAGCTGAGCTGGAAGGATATGGCGGCATTACGCATCCACGATTACCTGGTTCATGCAGGCATGAAGGTGCAGGATCCCAGCCTGAGCCAGAAGAATGTTGTATCGGATCCCTTCGGGCAGTTGTTCCAGGCCGTGAAAAAGGGCGAATACGTATTCCGGGTTGACTTTATCCACGACATGATCATGCTTTTCAGGCAGTTTAACGGGAAGCTGCAGCGTAGCTTTCCTTCAAAGGCAAGGGTGATGGAGTGGCTGGAGCGGCATCCTTCGGGCCTCGACCCCGAAATTGTTGCCATCCGTAACCAGAACCGCGACCGCATCATCCGCAAATTTATCAGCCTGATCGATGCAGGCAGGATAAAGGATGCCAAATATCATTTCGAAGAAGGTATGTCGTTCGACGAAAAATATACCATGATGCTGCAATGGTGGCAAACACGGCTCTTTCATCTTCGTTTCGCCGTGCGCGACCCTGAACTGCTCAATGAAATGCTCGACTTTTCCATCTCGGCAAAAACCATGGAGTTGCTCCGCAAGGCTAAACAATCGGGCATTCCCACCTTTGTCAACCCCTATTACCTTTCTCTGCTGCTGGTGAGGCCGCCCAGGCACCTCCGGGGCAGCGACTATGCCATCCGTGAATATGTATTTTACAGCAGGGAGCTCATCAATGAATTCGGCAGCATCTCAGCCTGGGAAAAGGAAGACATTGTTGAACCCGGAAAGCCCAATGCCGCAGGCTGGCTGCTGCCATCCAGCCATTCGATGCACAGGCGGTATCCCGAAGTGGCCATACTCATCCCGAATAATATGGGAAGGGCCTGTGCCGGCCTGTGCTCTTCCTGCCAGCGGATGTACGACTTCCAGCGCGGCAATCTGAACTTCGACCTGAACCGGCTCAAGCCAAAAGCATCCTGGCCTGAACGCCTGGAGCAGTTCATGGAATATTTCAGGCATGATTCACAATTGCGCGACATACTCATTACCGGCGGTGACGCACTGATGGCTTCCGACCAGTCGCTCGAATTCGTCCTGGAAGCCGTTTACAACATGGCATTGAAAAAGATCGAAGACAACAAAAAAAGGCCCGAAGGGGAAAAATATGCTGAGATGAGGCGGATAAGGCTGGGTACGAGGCTGCCGGTATACCTGCCTCAGCGCATCACGCTTGAACTGGCCGCCATACTGGGCGAATTCAGGAAAAAAGCCATGAAGACCGGCTTTAACCAGTTCGTGATCCAGACACACTTCGAAACAGCCATGGAGATCACGCCCGTTACCCGCCGGGGAATCGAACGATTGCAGTCGGCCGGCTGGATCGTCACCAATCAGCAGGTATTTACAGCCGGGGCATCAAAGCGCGGACACACCAATAAGCTGAGACAGGTATTGAGTGAGATCGGGGTACTCCCCTATTATACCTTTACCGTAAAGGGATTTCGTGAAAATGCCGCCAATTTCGCGACCAACGAAAGGGCCGTTCAGGAACAGATGCAGGAGAAGATCCACGGCATCATCCCCGACGAATATATTGACGAGATCAGCGACATTGGGCTGAACGCCGGTAAAAGTAAAGACATCCTCAAAAATATCATGGATAAGGCAGGGCTGCCCTTCGTGGCTACCGACCGCAACGTGCTGAACCTGCCGGGCGTAGGTAAAAGCCTTACCTACAAGACCATCGGGATTACGCCTGGCGGGAAAAGGATACTGCTTTTCGATCACGATCAAACCAGGAGGCACAGCCCCATTATCGAAAAAATGGGCAAAGTGCTCATTGTAGAGTCGAAATCCGTCACCGCCTATCTGCATCAGATGGAGGCACTGGGTGAAGATCCCGCCGAATACGAATCGATATACGGCTATTCGGTTTCGCAAACCGAAAAAGTCATGCCCATCTATCAATATCCCGACTACGACTTCTCCATCACAGCAGAGATGAGCAATCTTGAGGTATGATATGGGTAACGGGATGAGTGTTCGGGTTTTTCAGTGCCTGCCCCGAAACCTCGTGGGTTACATGGTTACATGGCTAAATGGCTACATGGCTAAATGGTTATTCGTCCTTTCGACTAAACAAATCACCGAATCAACAGTTTTCCAGTGCCTGCCCCGAGACCTCGGTGGCCTGCCCCGAGAATCGGGGGTTAAACTGTTATGCTGATTCAGATACTTCACTCAAACCCACACCCACACACAGCCATGTAACCATGTAACCATGTAACACTTTCCCCGATATCCGGTACCTCACCTAAACAAATCACCGAATCACCGAATTAACAGTGTTTCAGTGCCTGCCCCGAAACCTCGGTGGCCTGCCCCGATTACTCGGTAGTTAAAGGGTTAAAAGGGGTACGAGGGACGAGGGACGAGGGACGGGGGACGAGGAAATGAGCAATTTCTCTTAGTTTTTTGATAACGACCGTTCCGGCTACAGTTCAGATTTCAGATTTCAGATTT
>CAYOLA010000073.1:0-7965 GCA_964404735.1 uncultured Bacteroidales bacterium | reverse complement strand
TACGATCTATGACGAGTACAATTACGGGAACCCTTCCAAAGACATGCGCCTGCATTATTATTCGGCGGCAATGGCTTTTGTTGAGGGGCCTACGAGGATTTCCCTTTCCTATGGCCGGCAGCGCGAAGGGCTTATATGTGTAGGAGGGATATGCCGCACGGTGCCTGCATCCAACGGGGTTACCCTGAGCATTTCCAGCAGTTTTTAATCTATATGAAGACCTGAACCCATGAAAAAAATAATCCATATCATCCTGGCCCTGGGTTTTTTGCTGGGGGCCTGTGAAAAAATCGATGAGCCATATCTGGTAAAAACCGGCGGATCCGGGCCGCAACCCGATGAAAAGGTCCGCAAAATCCTGCTTGAGGAATTTACCGGTCATCTTTGCGTAAACTGCCCTGAAGCCACTTTGCTGGCGCATGATCTTCAGCATGTATTCCACGGGCAGCTGATCCTGATGGTGATCCACGCGGGCGACCTCGCACTTCCCGGGAATGTTCCTTTCGATGCCGACTACACCACGGCTGAGGGGGCAACCATCTATGGTTATTATCAGCCCATCGGTGTCCCGACCGGCCTGGTCAACCGCAAGGCGCACCAGGGCTCACTGGTACTGTTCAAAGACTGTTGGGAAGCCGCCGTCAATGAGCTGATCGACCTGCCGGCCGAAGCTTTCATTGAGATTGAAGCTGAATACGAAGCTGTTTCGCGCCAGCTTAACATCCATGTTCACACAGAATTTCTGACCGACATCAGCGGCCAGTTGAACGTAACCGTTTTCATTACCGAAAGCGGGATCGTCTCCGCACAAAAAAATAAAAATGCTTCCATCGGGCCAACCCCCGAATGGCCGGATTATGAACATAACCATATGCTCCGGGCATCCCTGAACGGCGCCTGGGGTGAATTTCTCGCCGAAAACCCTGCTGCCGGCACAAACCTGAACAAGGACTTTTCAACGGTTCTCGATCATCACTGGGAAGCAGCCAATTGCAGCATCATCGTCATCATCACCGATGCCGATACCTATGAAGTTATACAGGCGGAAGCGGTTAAACTGAATTGATGAGATCATTCCTCTTTAAAGGTTATGGCTGGGTCATTTTTCTTGTCCTGCTCAGCCTGGGAAGCCTGACAGCCGAGCTTGTCAACCGCCGCTTTCAAATGCCCGACCTTGCGGTGTACCAGAAGGCAGCCGTTCGCCTGATGAACGGTGAAGAGCTTTACCGTTCGGCCGAAGAAGACCCTTATGAACATTATGTTTTCAAGTATTCCCCTCCGGCCGCCCTGCTTTTTATTCCGATGGCAGCCGCGGGTTTTGAAATTTCCCGGGTTCTTTACTGGATATTACTGACTTTTTTATTGGGCAGCGTATTATTTAATGTAAAACACATTTTTGCTGCCGTGCAGGGAATGAACCGGCAGATCAACCTGAGCCTTATACTGACCATGCTGTGCGTGGGCACGCATTTTTTCAGGGAACTGCACCTGGGGCAGGTAAACCTTCTCCTGTCAGGAATGTACCTTTTTGCCCTCCGGCTCATGCTTGACCAAAAGCATATTCCTGCAGGGCTTTTGCTGGCGGCCAGCCTTTTTATCAAACCCTTTGCCCTGATCTTCATTCCCCTGTTGCTAATCACAGGCAGGTTCAAAGAAGTCATTTGGGTGGTCGTTTTTCTGGTAATTTTGTTCTTTACCCCCTTACTTTTTTACCATGACCTGCAAACCTTCCTGGGCCTTTACAAATCATGGGTGAACGAATTACTGCTCGAACTCGGGAGTAAGCAGGAACTCATGGCAGAAGGCAACCTTACCATCTTCTCGGTCATATACCGCTACACACCGCTCAGCCACCTGATCCCGCAGGGTTTACCGGTCATCATCTACCAACTGATTCTTCTTTCACTCACCGGACTGCTGATACTGTGGCATCTTTTTATACGAAAAAGCGGGGATGGTTTTCCCCGCATGTTTTTGATCCTTACAGCCATGATCCCATTGCTGGCCTATACAAGTTACAACGCATTTATTTTCGTCCTTCCGCTCCTTGCTTTTCTCATGCTTAAATTCAGGGAAATGAACCATGTTTCCAAAGGGCTGTTCATTGCGGGCTGCCTGATGACCGGCGGCAACATCTACGACCTGGTGGGAAAAGAACTTTTCGACCACTTATATAATATCTCCGTTTATACCTGGGGGGCCATTGCCCTGCTGACCGTGGTTTTTATCAACTGGAAAAAATTCTCCGTAAGCGCCCCGGAAGGCAAAGGGCCATCAGGAGACTGAAAAATCGCCAAATATTCCAGACCAGGCAAAAAAAAACCCCGCCCATGCAGGCAAGGCTTTTCATTTATTTTCATCAGGGATTAATCCCTGCAATCATTTACCTGATCACCACCAGTTTGCGGGTAATCACCTGTTCGCCGGCCAGCAGCCTCAGCATGTAGATGCCTTCGGCCACATTGCCGCCTGCGGCATCCCATTCAAGCTGATGTGCCCCGGCAGGGAATTTATGGTCGGCAAGGGTTGTAACTTTTTGCCCGTTCAGCCGGTATACTTCTGCCCTGACAAGGGTTTCGCCCTGAAGCGTAAAAGGCAAAAAAGTACTTCCCGACAGGGGATTGGGATATGGCTGACCGAATATTTCATTTTCTGCCACCTGCTCATTAACTCCTACAAAGAGGGCGTCGATGCCGAAAAAATTCAGGTACTGATACATGAGATAGTCGATAAAGGAGGCGTTCCCCGACAATCCGCCGAATTCAAATGACGAACCGATGGTACGGTAACTTCCTTCATCATAGGCAATCGCATTGTTATAAACGGGCGACTGGTTCCTGAAGATCGTAAAAGCATCACCGAGCGGAGCGATCCTGTCCATCCAGTTATTGTCGCCGGTATAGGGATATTCAAGGTCTTCGGTAAAAGTACCCGCCTGTCCCAGTATGTTGTTCAGGTCACTGCTGCCGTCCTCAACCCCCTGTATATTAAACATGCTGTGCACCGGGGTTGCCTGGTCATAATACCAGGTGTCGGCACCTTCCATGTATACGTTTCCGCCGTTCCCGAGATAATCGGCCAGTTGCTGCCCCTGCGACTGGGTCAGTACATGGTTATCGGGGTAAACCCCCAGGCAGACAAACACGGATGAATAGAGGTTCATATCGGCAGGCCATGCATTTACCATGTCGGCCGCTACGCTGAGGTTGCCGAAACAAGCCATCATGCTCCCGGCAGAATTGTTGTTACCATCCATATCGATGACCAGGACAGGTATTTGCCCGACGACAATGCTGAATTCGTCCTGGCCATGAATACCAAGACTCCCGCTCATGTCGAAAAAGAATTCGGCAATATGACCGGCCGGTGTTTCGGGATCGGCAGTCACCTCATAGCTTTGCCCGGAGGCACCGCCTGCGCTGATATCACCGTAAACCTGTGTGGGTTCATCAATCGTGATATACATACTGACCGATGAAAGGACAGCTTCTACCTCAAAGGCATCAGCGCTTCCTTCATTGTTAATGTCGATGCTGAAAGTAACCGTTTCGCCCGGGTCGAGCTTTCCGTTACCGTTGCCGCCGCTGTCGTCAATGCTGAAATCGCCCATGGCCAGTTGCGGGGCATGTGCCATATCGGTGAAGCTGCTGTTCCAGGTATCCTCACCGGTTGATTCCAGGTTGAAAAGGATCATGTGCCCGTCGGGGACATCCCCGGCCAGGGTCAATGCAAAACCATCCGTTACCTCAACCGTTTCACCGGCGGGGATGGTACCATAGTTTTCGGTTCCATCAGTGATGGTAACGAATTCGTCGGCTGTTGAAAGGATCACCTCCACATTGTTGGCATCCTGCGAACCCACGTTGGTAAGCGAGATGCTCAGCATCACCGATTCACCGTAATCCAATAAGCCGTTGCCGTTCCCGGACTCGTCATTTACCACATGGCTGCTGTACACCACATAAGGTCCTCCTGACGGGACAACGGTAATGGTTTCGTAAATGGTCTCCGTGTTAAAAGCGGTAACCACAAAAAGTGCATCTCCCGGTATCAGGCTGTGGTTGATGGTTATATTACCCATATCATCGGTAATGCCGGTGTAGTAATCACCATTCTGGCTCAGGGTGACCATGGCACCTTCGACCGGGCTGCCGGATGCCATAACATTGGTTGTATAAGGTATTCCGGCCATTACGACATTGTTCGACAGCAGGATTTCGGCAGGCACATCCGATCTTGCCTGTAAGGAGGGATCGCCAAAAAAGTTCCATGTTTTGGCCGTTTCCCAGTCGGAAGGGCTGCCCGCCTCCGTTGTCATCAGTACCAGCCCGTTAAACACGATCGCCCCGAGGGTCGTCCGGCCTTCGGTGGTGTTAATGCCGTTTTGCCCCGGATGGGCAGAATAGTCATATCCCCCGATATACAGATCAGCAAAATAATCCTGTCCGCGCATGGGCGGGTTCCAGGGCTGGCTGATGGATCCGCCGAGGAACATCACCGCACCGCCCACGTCCTTGCGAAGCCAGGCTTCGGCAAAACAGGTTCCTGTATGGAAATCACCGTTGTTACAGGCAACAGAAACGATCCAGGGCAGTTTATCGCCATTGCTGAGCCCGGCCACATTGCCGTTGTTAAAACCCGTTGTACCCCAGGAAGTGGGTGATCCGTGGCCACAATAATTGATCACGCTGGTTCCGCCGTTCACTGCTGCGTTTACGTCTGAAATACTTCCCGAAGGCTCATAAATGGGGTTGTAAAGATCATATGTGAAAGGCTCAAGCTTATCATTATAGATCACATCCAGGTGTTCGAAGTCCATTTCATTGTCATCGCCGGGGCCCTCGATGCTCCCGATCCCGGTGGCAACGCTGTACCAGTCGCCGGCCAAGTCGGGAAATTTCTCAAAACTGATCACCTTGTTGACCTGAGTGGTGACATGCGCCGGGTTTTCCGATGATATACGCCCCACACAGATATCGGGATAATCATCGGAACCAGCCACACAGCCTATCTGCGGATCCATTGGTGAGGATCCGCCGTAGAGCGTATTACATTTTATATCGGCCCAGTCGCCCACAAGCTGTACATAAAGGATATCATTATTGGCATCATAGGCGTTCTGTACAACACTGTTTACATTGGTACCGGTGGCAACCACTTCCTTGTTGACCTGGAAACCCTTTTCCCTTTTCCACTGGATGTAAGGTTCGATGGCATCTTCGTCGCGGGCGGTAACGATAACAAGGATATCCCCCATTTCGCCTATGGTCAGGTCGTCGCGGTTATCCGCATAATTGATGAAAACCGATTTATAAACAGCATCCATCTCATATTTGACCGTGCCCTTTTTCAGCAAAGGATTTACAGCCCGGGTGGCGTTGGGACTTAGTGACACCTGTACGTTATGGTACACCCGCAGCACATTTTGTTTTGCATTGTAGCGGAAGGGGTAAACATACACATTCGTCCCTCTGATATCGCGGAGGATGTAGGGATCGGTATGTTTTGCCAGTTCAGCAGGGTACCAGGTATCGGTGAGCGATTTAGGATCGGTCACGTAAGGAATCGTTGACGGGTCCTGATCACGGTATATTACCCCCCGTGAGGGAAGCAGTGGATGTGCAAGCGGAATATCGGTATAATCATACTCATTGATCCGTATATCAACGTTTTTATCGGGTTCGAGCATAACGGCCGCATGGATAAAAGGCAATTCGGCAAATCCTGCCTGTTGGGTAAAAACATTGCCTTCGAAACGGATCACGGAAAAAACCCGGCCATCCACAATACGTTCATCGATGCTGACAGCACCAAGCGCAAATGACAATTTGTGGGCATTATCATCCCGGCTGTATGTTACTTCATAACCTTTCCCTGCCCAGGTATTAAACCCTGCAAGGGAAAAGGCGAGGATTAAGAATATCAGCTTTTTCATATTTATTCAGCTTTGGTTTATGATAATATTATTTGATCACGACGAGTTTTTTATTTATTTTTTGGGTAGTGGTTGAGAGCACACAATGATAAACGCCTGCGGGCAAGGCTGCCGTTTCAAGACGGAATACCAGCGGGCCTGCTGCGCTTACCAGACCATCGGCCAGCCTGGCCACTTCCTGCCCCGTGCTATTGTATACCGATAATCGGATATTCTCCGTATTGGAAGCATATATCCGTATGCTGGCCGTATTGCCGGCGGGGTTGGGGAAGATCTCCATTAAATTAGCTGTTGCAAAGGCTTCTTCCATGCCGACCCAAACCGCATCGATACCAAAAAACTCAAGATACTTGAACATGAGGTAGTCTTTGGTATAATCACCATCATCGAGTCCGCCAAATTCATGTGAACTGCCAATGGTGCGGTATGAGCTGCCGATATGTGCCACAGCCGTTCCATACTGTGGCAACTGGTTATTGAAAATGGCAAAAGCACTGCCGTTGGGGACAATGCGGTCGATCCAGTTATTTTCACCGCTGTAGGTAAAGATGATCCCTTCGGTAAAGGTGCCATCCTGCCCGAGCAGTGTGCCAAGGTCATCACTGCCATCTTCCAGTCCTGAAATGCCGAACATTGGATGAACGGCCGTTTGCTGGTCGTAGAACCAGGTATCGCCGCCTTCCATGTAAAGGTTTCCGCCGCCATCAAGGTAATCAGCGAGCATCTGCCCTTCGGAAGCTGACAGAATATGATTTGAACTATAGATGCCCAGGCAAACAAAGACGGAGGAATAGAGGTTCAGGCTTTCGGGAATACTGGTGGCATAATCCGATCCCACGCTGAGGTTATCGAGGCAGGTATTCATCACCGTTCCGGAACTATGATTGGGGTCAAGGTCAAGGACCAGCACGGGTATTTGGCCGGCAACAAGAAAGAATTCGAGTTCGGCCTCATAACCATCGGCATCGACAATAAATTCGAAGGGTATGGAAGTGCCGGGGTTCACATCGTCGCTCACGGTGATGCTGAAAACGGCATCTTCTGAAGTATCATATTCGATGAGGCTGATAAAAGTGCTGTCGCTGTTAAACACGATATCGTTGCTGCTGCTGCTGAGCAGGGCGATGGCATTTTGTGCATCGCTGTGGCCGCTGTTGACAACCGGGATGATGATCTCGGCGGTTTCACCGGGATCGAGCCTGCCGTCGCCGTTTCCGCCCTGTGAATCATCGACCGTTACTGTCAGCGTGCCCAGCACCGGGGCATGCAGCAGGATGCTGAACGAGGAGTACCAGCTATCCTTGCCTTCACCGGTAATGTCGAGGCCAAAACTGACCAGGTGTTGGTCGGGGACCACTGCATGCACATCAAAAGCAAAGGCATCGGCCTGCATGGAAAAAGCACCGGCGGCAATGTTGCCCCAATGGGCAAAATCATCTGTAATGGTGATATGTTGATCCGATGATGAAAGCGTGGCTTCTACATCGGCAGCATCCGTACCGCCAAGGTTAACCAGTTCAACATCCAGCAGGATGCTTTCCCCGTAATCGGCCAGGCCATTATTGTTTCCTGCATCATCATCAATGACATATTCTGATAGAACGACATAGGGGCCTGCAGGGTTATCGACAAAGACCGTACCGATGAAAGGTTGCCTGTTTTGCCTGCTAACCACCACATCGGCATTGCCCGGGATCATGATGGGGTCGAGGGTAACAACAGCCGTTCCTGTAGCATCGGCCAGGGCAGCCCCGTGCAGCACGCCGTCTTTTGATATACCAACATAGGCATAGGGTTCGGCATAAACCGTAAAGGAGACAGCGCCGAGCGGCATAAGCGGGTCATAAGTCACGATCATGGGATCGGGGACACCAAAATAACACATCAGCGAAGGATCGCCCATCACACAGTAAATCTCCCAATAATACTGCGCCGATCCGGGTTTCCCTTCCGTAACTGCCAGGTTTCCGGCAAAGATCATCTGGTAGGTTGTGGTGTACCAGTCTTCCCAGGGTTCGCCATGGTCATGA
>CAYOLA010000072.1:0-59036 GCA_964404735.1 uncultured Bacteroidales bacterium | reverse complement strand
ATACTGATGCCCTTTCTCAGCCCCTTGCTTTTCGGGATGGTTTTTGCCGGGGTTGCGGGGATCATGGTCTTCATCTCCATCGATGAACTTTTGCCGGCCGCACAGGAATTTGGCGAGCATCACCTTTCGATCTATGGACTCATCGCAGGGATGATCATGATGGCACTAAGCCTGTTAATGTTTGCCTGATTGCGGGTGTGCAACCCGAACCTGATTGTCACCGTGATTATATTAAAACGGTGATCATTGTGGCAGACACTATTTCCGTTTGTTACCTGCAACCTCTTTTTTGATCCGTTGTATGTGCCCTCTTCCCAGGGCCTTCACCTCACAGCCCAGTTCAAAATAACGGCGGATGTGGTCATCACTGAGGATGCCGAAACAATCGATCACCGCGATGGGGCTTCCTGTCCATTTAAGGATGCTGTCAGGGTCGAGAATCAGGTATTCCTGATGGGGCACTGCAAGGATCAGTGCGTCGATCCCTTGCAAAGATTTTTGGAGGTCTTTTTCAACCTTAATACCGCTGAGTCCTTCCTGGTTTCTGAAAAATCTTTTCCATGACAATTCCGGGCTTTCGCTGTCCTGTGTTTCAAATTCATGCCAGTTGTCGACATAAGGATCATGCACATGCATGTCGGCTCCCATTTCTGTTAGTTTGCGCACGATCATTTCCGATCCGCTGTAACGCGTATCACCCACATCCTGCCGGTAGCTCGCTCCGCAAAGCAATACTTTTGACCCGGCGATATACCGCGACATGTTTCTCAGGGCATCGCGTGTAAGGGTTGCTACATGGAGCGACCGGGTGTCGTTGATGTCAATGGCCGCCGGTGTGATCCTGAAAATGCGGTCGCCGTCGTCGAAACCCAGTATGTGTTTGTATGCCCAGTATCCGAGTCCGCCGTCCTTGGGCAAACAGTAGCCCCCGATTCCCGGACCCGGGAAAATCATATTGCTGTGTGTAGGGCGTACCTTGATGGCATTGATCACTTTGATAAGGTCAACTCCGTTGCGTTCGGCAAAAAGGCTCCATTCGTTCAGATAGGCCAGGATTGTTGCCCTGTATGAGTTTTCAACGATCTTGGTGGTTTCCGATTCGATGGGGCGATCCATCACGGTTAAGGGGAAATCCTTTGTGTTCAGCACTTCATTAAGAAATTTGATCACCCTGTTGCGCGCCTCCGTCGTGCAGCCCGAACATACACGCCAAAAGTCGCGGATCGATCGCACATATTCCTTTCCGGGCATCACCCTTTCGAAACTATGCGAGAGCAATGGCGTGTCGGTCAGCCCCCTTTTGGCAAAGGCTTTTTTGAGGATCGGCCAGGCAACGAACTCGGTGGTGCCTGGTGCAACCGTGGTTTCAATGAGCGTAAGGGCATGGGCAGGGATCTTTTCACCGATGGTCTTCATGGTTTCTTCCAGTGCTGCCATCTCCACCTCTCCGCTGCGCATATTGCCAAGTTCAGACTTGCTGTAGTCGCACTGTACATCAACAACCACACAATCGGCAAATTGCAGGCTGTCGCTGTTATAGGTGGCCGTGAGTGTTTCCGATTCCCTGACGCAGCGGCCAATGAGCTCATCAACTTCGGGATCTTCGGCCTTTACAGGCGATACGCCTCTGTTCAGAATAGGGATCTTCCAGAAGCTGCGCCGGCTGGGACGCTGGCAGCCGATCACAAACTTGGTGTTTTTTCCGTTTTCATCCCTGGCGTCGGCGATGATGGCGGCCATCACGGCTCCAACAAAGCCAACTCCCATCACCACCACAACTTCCTGCTTGTTTGTCCTGGCTTTTTCAACAAGGTTTTTAATGCGGCTTAATTCAGCAGCATATTCATTTGCCCCGGGCAGTTCGAACTTTTCGCCTGAGGGCGCTTCAGAATAAACAGTCATTTCTTTTTTCATGAGTTTGTATTAAAACAATGGGATGATGATGCCATTAGCGGATGACGGCATCCAGTTCTTTTTCGAATGTGCTGATGAGCTTTTTCATGGTTTTATCCACGATCTTGTCGGTAAGGGTTTTTTCTTCGTCGCGAAGAATAAAACTGAGGGCATATGATTTTTTGCTGTTTTCAATCTTATCGCCTTCATAAACGTCGAAAAGCCCTACCCGTTTCAGGAGCCTGGGTTCGGTCTGAAAAGCCAGTTCTTTAATTTGCCCGAAGCTGACCTGCTTATCGAGAAGCAGGGCCAGATCGCGCCTTACTTCCGGGTAACGGGGTACCGGTTTGTATGCTGTTACCGACTGCCGGGCAATACCCATGATCGTATTCCATGAAAAATCGGCATAAAAAACATTTTGCCTGATCTCGAAACTGTCGAGCAATGATTGGTCAACGGATCCGAATGAAACAAGCTCATTGTCGTTGAGCAAAAAGGCGAGACCTTCACCAAATACCCTGTTGGTTACCGGGCGGTTTATCAAAAGATCTTCCGGGGTACCCAGTTTTTTCAAAATATTCATAACGACCGATTTCATGTGGTAGAAATCTGTTTGGTTATCAGAAGTATTCCAGCTTTCTTTTTGCTTGCGTCCGCAAATGAAAAGGGCCAGCCGTTTTTCTTCCCGGTAATTTGCCAGCTTATTTTTCCCCTCGCTTGCTTCAACTTTGCGATAGACATTGCCAAATTCAAAAAAACGTATATCGGTAATCCTTCGGTTCTGGTTAAACGCGATGTTTTCGAGTCCGCCCGGCAGCAGGCTTTGGCGCATAGCATTCAGATCCGTGCTCAGGGGGTTTTCAATGTTAACGGTGTGCTTTTCATCAAAGGCGCCGGACTGCTCATAAATGGCTGCCCGTGTGAGGGAGTTGTTCATGACTTCAGTAAACCCGAGGCCGGCAAGCAGGTCTGAGAGGTTGTTCTGCAGAAGATCGGGATCGGGGTGCTCCTGATGCATGAGCGAAGCCCTTACGCCATCGGTGTATGCAATATTGTTATATCCATAGATCCGCAGTATCTCTTCAATGATGTCGGCCTCACGTCGTACATCGTAGCGGTAGGTTGGCACCAACAGGGTGATGCTGTCGTCATTTCTTTCAATGATCCGGATGTCGAGGTCTTCGAGGATATTGTCGATCAGGTCTGTTTCAATTTCCTGTCCGGCCAGTCGGTGGATATGGCTGTATCTTGCTTCCGTGATCCAACCTTCAATGGGATCCGGGTAAATGTCGATAATTTCCGATGAAACTTTGCCTCCGGCAAGTTCATTGATCAGCAGGGCGGCTCTTTTTAAGGCCGGCAGGGTCATGTTGATGTCGGCTCCTCTTTCAAAGCGGAATGAAGCATCGGTTGAAAGTCCGTGGCGTTTAGCCGTTTTTCGGATCGTAGAGGGGTCGAAATGTGCGCTTTCAAGAAAGATGTTTTTTGTTTTTTCACTGACCCCTGATCCGGCGCCACCAAAAACACCTGCCATACACATCCCGTCAGTGGCATTGCATATCAGGAGGTCGTCGGGGGTGAGGGTCCTTTCAATTTCGTCGAGGGTGATGAATTTTTCACCGGGGCGTGCTTTCCTCACCACCACTTCATTTCCTTCAATGGCCGATGTGTCGTAGGCATGAAGGGGTTGGCCTGTTTCCATCAGCACAAAGTTTGTGATATCCACGATGTTATTAATGGGCCTGATTCCAACGGCTTTCAGCAGGTTTTGCATCCATTCGGGTGAGGCTTTCACCTGCACACCTGAAATGGTGATCCCCGTAAATCTTGGGCATGCCCTGGGGTCTTCCACCCGCACAGGGATCTCCGCAGGCTTTTGCGGAGCCCGGAAAAGGTCGGGGGAGGGCAGGTTGAGCTTTTGGGTCCCTTTGCTTTTGCGGCAGTTTATTACGGCCATTATATCGCGGGCAACGCCGATATGTCCCATGGCATCGGTGCGGTTTGGCGTGAGCCCGATCTCAAGGACATGGTCTTCGGATATGTTGAAATATTGGCTGGCCGGCATACCCGGCACAGCGTCTGCGGGGAGGACCAAGATGCCTTCATGCGAAGTGCCCAGACCCAGTTCATCCTCTGCACAGATCATGCCTTCCGATACTTCTCCCCTGATATTGGCCTTTTTGATCTCAAAGGCTTCTTCGTTCTGATAGAGGATCGTGCCGACAGTGGCAAGCAATACTTTCTGCCCTGCAGCGACGTTGGGTGCACCGCATACAACAGGCAGCAAACGTCCGCTTCCGGTATTAACGGTGGTAAGGCTCAGCTTGTCGGCATTGGGATGTTTTGAACAACTGATAACTTCGCCAACCACAACACCTTCGAGCCCGCCTTTAATGGTCTGGAATTTTTCAATGCTCTCTACTTCCAGTCCGCAATTGGTAAGCAATTCACCCAGTTCATCCACATCCATGCCTGGGTCTATGTATTTTTTCAACCAGTTGTAAGATAACTTCATGCTGAAATTGTTTTTAAGGGATAAACGTCCGGGCCGTTTTCCCGCTCATGCCTATATGGTGATGAATGATAATAAAACGTGTTGAACGATGGGCAAAGTTAATGATTTTCATTCTCATTACCCGATCGAAGCCCATTCGGGCTGGTTTTTATTCAGTTCCTTCAGCCGTTGATAAAGAATGGCATTGGCGGGTTTTTCAAGGCCGGGGTCTTCATCAAGTGTTTCCATGGCCAGGTTTCGGGCAAACTTCAGAATTTTTTCATCCTGTACGAGGTTTGCTATTTTCATGTCGAGGATGCCGCTTTGCTGGGTGCCTGCCAGGTCGCCGGGGCCACGCAGCCTCAGGTCGGTTTCGGCAATCATAAAGCCATCGGTGGTTTCGGTCATGCTTTGAAGCCTGATCCTGCCTTCGGTGGTAATTTTGTCGCCCGACATCAGGATGCAGTATGACTGGTCAGCTCCCCGTCCGACGCGGCCCCGGAGTTGATGAAGTTGCGACAAGCCAAAGCGTTCGGCATTTTCAATGACCATCACGCTGGCATTCGGGATGTCGACGCCAACTTCGATTACCGTTGTGGCCACCATGATATGGGTTTCGCCCTTGATGAAACGCTTCATTTCAAAATCCCTTTCTTTCTGTTTCATCTTGCCATGAACCATGCTTACTGCATATTCGGGCAGGGGAAAGGCCCGGCTGATGCTTTCATAGCCATCTGTCAGGTCTTTCAGATCAAGCTTTTCCGATTCATGTATGAGCGGGTATACCACATAGACCTGTCTTCCTTTGGCAATTTGCTCCTTCATAAAGCCGAAAAGCCTGAGGCGTTTTGATTCATAGTAGTGATAAGTCTTTACGGGTTTTCTGCCCGGCGGCAATTCGTCGATCACCGAAAGGTCAAGGTCGCCGTAAAGTGTCATGGCCAGCGTTCTTGGGATGGGTGTTGCCGTCATCACCAGCACATGCGGCGGAATGTCGTTCTTATAATACATCCTCGACCGCTGTGCCACGCCAAAGCGGTGCTGTTCATCGATGACCACCAGCCCGAGCCGGCCGAATCTTACATCTTCTTCAAGGAGGGCATGTGTGCCGATGAGGATCTGAAGATCTTTGCTGTGCAGGCTTTCCAGTATTTCCCGGCGCCGGGCTGACCGTGTAGATCCCGTCAGCAGCTCAACTTTGATGCCCATGGGTTCCGTCATGCGGGCGATGGTGTCGAAATGCTGCATGGCCAGTATCTCAGTGGGTGCCATGAGGCATGCCTGGTAATCATTATCGAGTGCAATAAGCATCGACATGAGTGCCACAAGGGTTTTTCCGCTGCCGACATCACCCTGTAACAACCGGTTCATCTGCTTGCCGGAACCCATATCGGCCCTGATCTCCCTGATCACTTTTTTTTGGGCTCCGGTAAGGCTGAATTCAAGGTGATGTTCGTAGAAATTATTCGTATAGTTGCCCACGGTCGAAAATACATGTCCGCGGATCTCCTGTTTCCTGAATAATCTTGTTTTTAAAAGCCTTAACTGGATGAAGAACAATTCCTCGAACTTCAGCCGGGCCCGGGCCTTCTTCAATGAGGCCTGGTTTTCGGGGAAGTGGATGTTCCTGAAAGCCTCTTCCCGCGGCATAAGTCCGAGTTTTTGAATAATGCCGGCCGAAAGGGTTTCATAAATATGGCCTTCTGACTTACGCAAGAGGTTGTATTGAAGCTTGCTGATGTTACGGCTTGTTAATCCGCGTGCCCGTAATTTTTCCGTGCAACTGTAATGCCCTTGCAGGCGGAGGTTGAGGTCATCCTCCTCCTCATCGGCAAGGTCGATCTCGGGATGGACCAGGTTTATCTTGTTGTTGAAGAGGCTGGGCTTCCCAAAAACCCTGTACTCTACTCCCGGCTTAAACCTGTTTTCAAGCCATTTGAAACCCTTAAACCAGACCAGCTCCATGGACCCCGTGCTATCGGTCAAAAGGGCTGTAAGCCGCTTTGCCCTTGGCTTTCCCGCAGTGTGCAGGTTGCTGATGCTGCCTTTCAGTTGTACATAGTTTTGATCGGGAGTGACCGCTGCAATTTTATGGATCTTACTTTTATCGATATACCGGAAAGGATAGTATTGCAGCAGATCGTCGAATGTATGGATATTGACTTCCGACTTGAGAAGGGCAGCCCTTTTTGGGCCAACCCCTTTGAGGTATTCAATGGAAGTGTCGAGAAATCCTTTGCTCATGGCGACATTTTCTGTAACAAATATAGTCAATGCTGCGATTTCCTCGACCAGTCCGGGGGGAATCACGCTAACAATCAAAAAAAAAGCCCTCCTTGCAGGGAGGGCCTGTATTATTGGGGTTTTCTTTAAAATTCCCAGAGGTCGTGTTCGAACTCAAAAAGCTCGTTTTTGATCCTTTCGGCTTCATACAGGGCATCCAGGCCGGTGGCATATTCGGATATGCGCCGGTCGAAAACATTGGATTCCTTGTAAATAAAACTATTGAACATCCTTTTCCAGAAGGCATCGTCGTAGCTCAGCCGCATGGCATCGTTATGGCGGTTATAGATCAGCGCCCTTGCCAGGATCGGCCGTGCTTCGGGGAAATAGATCCAAAAGAGCGGCTCGCTGACTTCCACACCATCCCTTTCTTTGATCATAACCGGGCAGATGCCGATGATCCTTACCATCATTTGCGAACGTTGTTTGTCGAAGTACCAGTCTTCCTTGACCCTCAGGCGTTTTACCCTTGTCGGATCAAAATCGCTGTAAATGACCGTGTCATACTCTTCATACGGTGGATATGGCCTCGAGAGTACCTGATGGATGGTGTCGGTCTGCCGCGAAATGACTTCCTGGTAAGTAAGCGGAACCAGGAATTCATCGGTGGCTGAAATGTCGTAGGCGGTAATGCTTCCTTCTTTCAGTGCATCCGTGATGATGGTGATAAAACTTCTCCAGTGGTTGTGTGGTTCAATCGGGTAATAAAAATACTGATTGATCTTTTCACGGAAGTCAACTTCGCGCCAGAGGCGTTTTTGCCACATCAGGTCAGCTTTCCTGAATGGAGGATAGGGCACGGGCCGCATATTGATAAACCCGCTGCCATCCTCAAACAAACCGTCTGTCGGATTGCTGTCGAGGATCTGGGCATGCGATGAAGAGTTGCCAAATCCCGCCAGCATGGCCATGGCGCTTAGGATGATGATGAGTTTTTTCATTATTCTGTTATTACGAGTGTTATTCAATCGTTAAGTTTATCGGGCTCAGGGTACGTCTTGATCCGTCGGGCCCCTCAGCCTGAATATTCTCAAAAAAGATCTTTTGGCCTCTTTTCGTATTCCGGATGATGTCCTGTATTTCAGAGGTAAACTGATTACCCCTGGCCCTCTTCGGGATCCAGTCGCCATTGATGATGGTACCCATGGTGTAAGAGGTTACCACAAAATTGAGGTCGAATTCAAAATCCTTCATGACCGGGATGATGGCATTGGCGGCCAGCAGGGTATTCCGGTTAATATTGCCTTCTCTGATGCCGGCAATTTCGGCAATCGGGTCAGGAACCCTTCTCACCCTGAATTCGAATGCACCCATATTCATCATGGTTCCTTCGTAATCGGCGGTGGCGCTGACAACGGCTGTGGTCGCATCAGCAGGCACCCTCACGATCCAGTCACCTTTGTCGACCGGGTCAGGAGAAATGGTTCCTGTGGAGATGGACGGCCTGATCTTTTCCTTGGCAATACCCGGCACTGAAATAGACACCGGATTGTCGACGCCGCGGTAAAAGACATTCATCTTTTTTGCTGCTACCGTAAGCGATGGGGGAGCCACGATATATTCGTGTACGAATGGATAGCGTTCTTTTTCCCCTTCGGGGTTTGTTATTTCCACGATACCTGCAAATTTGTGGATGCCATCCCTGTTTGCATTCCACTGAAGTTTTACCACACCATTTTTGCCTTCCCATTTTTCGGCCCGTGATATGTTTGCATCGGTAATTTCCGAGGCGCCCTGGAGCACATATACATCAGGGTTTTGTTTGGTATCATATGCTGCAACAAGAACTTCAGCTTCATATTTCTGCCCCTGGATCACATAGGAAGTTTTTGGGATGATCTTGGCCGAAACATCATCGAATTTATAGTCGGCAAGGGTAATTTCGTTGAAAAGTTCAGAAACCACATCAAATTCGGTTGTCTGGACTTCGGCGATGAGCTTGTTCAGGATGGTGACCTCCGCTGCCACGATGGTATGGTAAAAATGGTGCATTTCCCAGTTTTGGGATGCACCGTCGGCATTGCGGTAATCCTCATCTGTCCTTAGCCCGATATTCACCCTGTGCCTGTATTCCTCAGGGATCAGGGTTTCCATGTTTTCACGGTAGGCATTGATCCTGTTCTTAAGTTCGGTTGCTCTTCCCTGTTTGATAAAGAAAGTTGTGGCCCTGTCGTATTTGTCTTTGGTGGGGACGCTTAACAGATCAAGCGTTAACTTGTTTACCTTTTTGGCAGGGTCGAGCGGATCGCGGACTTCTTCAACGGTATAGAAACGTTCGATAACCGTGGCCGAGTCTTTCCGTTCGGAGTAGGCAACGAGGTCGAAAGTAAGCTTTTCGATGTGATGGATCAATTCATCGCTGTATTCCCTTGCTTTTTTGGCTTTTTCGAAATGTTCTGCAGTTTTCCCGGGATTAAGCATATACTGCTGGGCAAACTGGCTGTAAATGGTTTCAATTTTGTTGGATAGTATCTCGTTTGTCGTTACCATGCTTTTGTTCACCACAAGGAATGCGTCGAGGATTTGTCTGGACACATTCAATGCAAGCAGGGCCGTTAGGACAAGGTACATCATTGCGATCATTTTCTGCCGCGGGGTTTCCTTATATCCAGCCATAGTTGTTCAAATTTTAGTTTTGTTTAGCTTTTATTACTGGTGGCTTCAAAATGATGCTATACATTTGCCTTGCTTCCCATGGCGGTGAGCATATTTCCATAAACCTTGTTCAGTGATGCCACCCTGTCGGTAAGGGTGTCCAGTTCCTGTTTGTAGGCCATGGTTTTTTCATTGGATTTGCCCAGTGTTTCCATGAAAGCTTCGAGTGTTTTCTGGATTTTGGAAGATGTTTCAACCTGCATATTGGTTGATTTTAACTGCAGTTCATAAGCTGCATTGAGGGCAGAGAGGTTGTTGGAAATTCTCTTGAGTTCCTCGGTGTAGTTCTTACTGTCGCCTGAAGAGAAATCGAGCGCTTTGGCTGATTCCGAAAGTGCTTTGGCCGATTGTGTGTAGTTGCTGGCCAGTTCGCGTGCAGAAGCGGTGGCAGCCTTGATCTGTTCGGTGAAGTCGTTATTGATCTGTGATTCCCGGCTCAGGCTTTGTGCGGCTTTATTATAGGAGTCGGAAAGGCTGTTTGCACCTTCGGCGGCTGACTCAATGCTTTTCAGATACTGTTCCGATGACCTGGCATCTTTTTTCAATGCTTCGGATGTGGCCTTGTAGGAGCTGGAAAGTTCCGAAACAGATTCGGAGGCACCTTTCACATTGCTCACATATTCGTTGGTAATGGATGCAGCATCGGTGATTTCGGCAAGCCGGGATGCGTTTTCGCTCATTTTTCGTAGTCCCTGCCCGAGGCTGTCGATCAAATCAGGACCGATTTTGGCTTCTGAAAGCAGTGCATCAAGTTCTTCGGTGGGCTTTTTCCTGCCTTCATCATCTGAGGAACGGTACATGCCTGCCAGTTCCGGATAAACAAGACTCCAGTCGGGTTCAACATGTGGTGGTTCAAATGCTGAGAAGAAGAAAATCAGTGATTCAGTACCCAGACCGACGATCAGCATAATGTCAGCTCCGGGATAGTGGTTGATCTTGAAGAGTGCACCCAGGATTACGACAGAGGCTCCCAGACCGTAAAGTTTTGCCATGAAGTTTCTAAAACCCCTGCTCCGAACAATGTTATTTAAACCCATGATGATTTGTTTTTGTTGTTAATTAAACCTGTGATTTAGCTATAAAGTTTTGGTAAATTCATTAATTGTATACACGTGAGGCCCTGGCCGGGTTATCATCTTTGTTGCGGCCGAGGAAAGGCTGTATGCAGCGAAAGCCGATATAGGATTTTGCCGTGTCCTGGTATTCGTAGGCTCTTGTCTGAACCTGCAGATAGTAGGCAATATCCTTCCATGATCCGCCTTTCACAACTTTCCTTTTCATGTCGGGCGGGTCGTCTTCTTTTGCATTAAAGGTATAATTCGGGTTCATGTCCCAGGTAAAGTTATAGGATACCGGGTCGAAAGCGCTGATGGTCCATTCGGCTACGTTCCCGGCCATGTCGTAAAGGCCCCATTCATTGGGCGGGTAATGGCCTACGATGACCGTTCTGAGGCCGCCATCGGCGATATAATTACCGCGGATTGGTTTGAAATTGGCCAGGAAGCATCCCTGGTCATTTCGGGTATAGGGGCCTCCCCATGGATAGGGGCTGTTTTCATATCCACCCCTGGCTGCCCATTCCCATTCGGTTTCGGTGGGAAGGCGGAATTCAGCAACGCTGGATTCATTCTTTTGCGAACGCAGGTAAGTGTTTCTTAATTCGGTGCGCCATACACAAAACGCCCGGGCCTGCATCCAGTTAACCCCGACCACCGGGTAATGGTCAAATGCCGGGTGCCAGAAATATTTTTCGGTCATGGGGTCGTTAAAGGAATAGGTATAGTCGTGTATCCAGGCAAGCGTATCGGGATATACGGCGATGATCTCCTTGCGAACGTATACCGAACGGTCTCTCAGTCCCTGCGGGCGGTTTGCCAGGCCGGCATTCTCATAATTCCCATCCTGTGTCCAGTCCTTTTTTGCGGCGGCATTCAGGTCTACCCAGTAATATTCATAAAAAAGTTTCCTGGTGTCAACTTCCTTCCTTCTGAAATAGCGTTCATGTTCGGGCAGGTACATATCTTCGAGGGCATCACGGATCGCCTGATCGTCAGAATCCCATGGAACATCGAGTTTCCAGTTAACCTGCGGGGGATCGATGATCTGGCCCTTCTTGGTTTCAGTGCGGATGTATTGCGGGTCGGTAATGCCGTTGTCATAGAGCATCCAGCGTGCAATAGAGTCCCTGACCCAGTATACGAACTGCCGGTATTCATTGTTTGTGATCTCCGTTTCATCCATGAAGTAGGCCGATACAGATACCGTTTTGGGCTGATGCAACTGGCTGTAGTTAAAATCCTGGTCACCGGTACCCATGGTGAAACTTCCCTGCGGGATAAAAACCATGCCATAGGGGTCGGGTTGATAAAAGTGTTTTGACTTCCCTCTTACGCCAACTAGTTCACCGTTACCGGTATTGCTGCAACTGCTGAGTATGATCAAGGCAATTAGTAATGTCAGGAAGATTGGAAACTTTTTCATCTGTTTTAATATTGATTAAGTACCTAACGGGCTAGTCCTGCAAATATTATCTGGAAACAATATATATTAAATTTTTAAAAACTTCCAAAAATAATTATAATAATCACACTTCAAAACTTTTTTTGCATGTGATTACAGAAATCTTATGTTTCTGTAACTTTTCCTGCCCTTTTCCCCTTCAAGCAGGAAGCAGTATTTCAGCATCACTTCGTGGCTTCCTGCCGTTCTTCCCAGCCCCAGCTTCGAAGTGGTGATATCATATGAGTACCCGATTTTAAAATCCTTGTACTGGAGGCCGAGGATAACCGATACCGCATCCTGAAGGCGATAGTTCAGCCCGCCCCAGAAGGTTTTCTTGTATTCAAGCAGTCCGGCAATGTCAAGTTGCACCGCTGCCTTGTCAACCTTTACCATGGCATAGGGCAGTATGGCGAAATCGGGGCGGTTGCGGAATACAAATTCATATCCTCCCTGCAGGTAATAGGTACGGTCGAGTGTCATCCTGTAAAGAAAACTGCTTGTAGCATTACTATCGACATTGGTTGTCCAGTTGGCAAGTTCCTTGCCTTTGGTTTCAAGAACCTGATTAACAGAAAAACCGATAAAATATTGTTCAGCCACTTCATATACCAGTCCGAATGTTGCATCGATCAGTATCTCGCTTTCTTCTCCGGTCAGGTTTTGCAGCAACTGGTCGTTGGGGTCAACGGCAATGAATTTTGCAAAGTCTATAGAGCGGTTGTTGAATCCAACCTGGGCTCCCACGCCCAGTTTGCCAATGCCGATTTCTTTCAGGTATGTATATCCGAGCCTGAGGCTGATGGTTTTAGAAAACCCGATCTGGTCCTGCATCACCAGGGCCGAAAGCCCGCCCCGTAAAATCCTGACGGGAGCATCGATGCTGATCAGGAAAGTTTCGGGTCCGACTTTGTTGCCTTCACTGTCTTTAAATCCCGCCCACTGTTGCCTGCCAAGACCGGTAACGCAAATGCCTTCTCCCATTCCTGCAAAGCCCGGGTTTGTAAACACCCTGTTGAACATGTTTTGGGTAAACTGAGGCTCTTGCTGGGCTTGCAGGCTTAAGGCAAAAAATGCCGTAATCAGAACCACTATGCTGGTTTTCACCTGCCTCATGCTTTCAGTTTTCGGTTAAAGGGTTTAATTGTGCAGCTAAAGTATAAAAAACTTACAAGAATTATCAATTTCTTTATCACCCTCCATCCCGGCAGGGACAGAATCTGATCAGGCAAATTTACAAAATAAGCAATTACTTATTTACTGAATTGTTCTAACGGTTTAATGAATCATTTCTGCGTAAAAATACTTAATCTTCAGCGGACCGATTATCTTAACGGTTTCCTTTTGCAATTATTATTATAAGGTATTACAATGTTCGGATCAGAAATACGCGCGCAATTGCAAGCTGCCGACATGTACAATGGGTTTGTCGTTGGGCTTGCGGCCATCATATATCAGGCTGAGCTGAAGATAATCCGAGAGGTTTTGCTGGTATGATACATGCCAGGTGCCGTTTTTCCCGCTGCCGAGTCCTTCGAGCATCTCAAAACCAAGTGCGCTGTTTTCATCGCCCGTAAAATCAATATTGATATAATTTGCTTTAACCAGAAGGGTGTTGCGGTTTACCAGGCGGTAATTGACTTCGGCTCCAAGATCCCTGACCAGCGAACGCTCGCCGGCGATTGCATTTTTTTTGTTTTCATACCTGAATTTCAGGCTAACACGCAGGGCAGTACCCGGCTGATATACAATTTCCGGCACTGCCTGCCGGTAATTGATGTCGAAATTGCGGGTGGAAAAAAATTCGGAGATATGATCTTTATTTCCTTTTTCGCCGTATAGGTTTAGAATAAAGTCGGTATAAAAATTCCATCTCAGGTTGATGCCTCCTTGTGTCATGGTGCGCGTTTCGAATCCATTTACCAGGAAGGCCTTATTCCGGTTACGGGTATAGTTGAAATCCATGCCGAATTTCGGATGGGTTTTATTGTAATAGAAGGTGTTTCTGAAAGAGGAATTCATTGAGATCAGGCTGGTGTCCATGATGCTGCTTTCCCTGATAAAAGGATTGTATGCGATGTTCAGGTCCTCAGTTGAGGTTTTATGTTCGACCCTGAACATGGTCTGATTCGACAGGCGACTCATGAACTTCAAAAATCCTTCCTTGCCCGTCCAGATGGCTGCCGGCGAGAGGTTAAGGGCTTCCCTGAAGACATTGCTGTATGTTTTAATATATTCATTGCTTTGGGTGAAAACCCTCACGTAGTTGGCCTGGTCCCTGAAAGGTGCCATTTCAAATTCATTCAATTGCTCCACGCCGTCGCCATTATAATCGATCCACATATAGATCCCTTCGCCGTCAGGGACTTTGAGGTACGAGAAACTCTGTTTTTGTTCCTGCCCCGCCCCGACCTCATAGAAGGTGTTAAAGGTAACGGCCCCTTTAAATAACTTAAGGAAATATTCAAGCCTTCCCACGATCACTTTTTCTGCTTTCGCATCGGTGATGGCTTCATTTTTAACTTCCAGGTTCCTGTATGTTCCGGTCAGGGTAAGCCTGCTTGAGGGGTTTTTTTTAAGTGTGGTTCCTGCACCCACCTCCCTGGCAAAGGTCGCTGCCATGAGTTCGTTGCCAAGGGGTTTTTTATCCATGCGCTGCTTGTAAAATGCATGGTATTCATTCACCGCTGAATCGCTGTTCCTTATATAGGCTTCCCAGGCATTAAAGCTGAAACTGACAGGAATAAGCGAATCCGTTTCGTTTTTTACAAAGTTGTTGTACTCCCATTCCTGCCTGACTCCCAGGGTAATATGTTTAAGCTTTTTTGCCATTCCCGACTTGCTGCGGTAAAAACGGGTGTTATACTCTTCTTGCCGGGTATTGAGCAGGCTTCCGTCCATATTGAAAAAAAAGCCCTTTACATTCATGTTCCCGTTCAGGCTGTTCATGATCCCTGAGTATAAGGGGCCATTTTCCAGAATATTCAACTGGTAGGATACATTCCCGTGCCCGGCATTCTCAATTCCAAGAACTACTCCTGCCATGTGCTGATCGTATTCTTCTTCCATCTGATGGCTGATGTTCCAGTCGCGGTTAAACTCCACTTTCCGGTATGGTTCCACCGGCGAGAAGTTTTTCCGCACCCATTCGTAACGGGCGCTGCCAATCAGGTACCAGGGGTTTGTGGTATCACTTCCTAACTTATTCTTTCTGTCATAGCCCAGCAGCATGGCATGGCTGGTATTATCGGCTTTGTCTTTATCAGAAAAGGTATTGATGTCGTTATTGCTGACACTGATCTCAGAGGTAAAACGATTGTTTTCGTTAAAATCATAGTCGAGGCCTAAGGTTAGCATCTGGGTTTTACGGGGTGTAACCAGGATCTGTACGGGTTCATATTTTCCCTGCCTGATCCCGTCGACCGGCGGCACCCATTCAAATACCCTGCCGTTGGCATCACTCTTGATCAGTATGTAATTCCCACGTCCTTCTCCAACCATGCCGAAGCCGAGTTTATAAACAGCGCTGTCGGGATTGATGGAATAAATAAACACCGAATCGTAATACACATTGTTAACAATGGTATCGGTCAACCTGTAACGTATTTCCTCGCCCGAAAAGCCTGCACTGTCAATATTGGGCCACAGGGCTTTGTCGAGGCTGTCGCCGATATCGGCCAGGAAGGCTTTTTGGTCCCCGCTAAGGTCATATTGCAGGGGTTGGTTCTTCAGGTCCTGTTCCGAAAAGGCGTTCATCCGGAGGTTCAGTTTGCCGTTGGTAATGCCTGTTGAGACAAAGAACATGGACCGGGCGTAGTTTCTTTCGGCGTATTCAAACTCCACGACAATCCGTTTTTCGCGGGTAATAAGTATATTGGGAGTAAAGCTGATCTCGCCGTTGTTGTAATTTATTGTATAATCATGATCCTGGCCCCTGGTAAGCAGTATGCCATCAATGAAGACTTTTTCTGATGCCGCAAGCACCATAATGAACGTTTCACCTTCATTGCCACGTAATTTGTAAGGTCCCTGGTTTCCTTCTTCGCCCTGTATGCGGTTCCGGGCATACTTGCCTTTGGCAACGGCACCTGCGGCATGGATATCCATGATCCATGGATTTTTTTTGTTTTCGCTCCCAAGGCTGAAACTATTCCTGAAATCACCGCCCTGGGCTTTTTTGTAAAAGTTCATAAAATACCCGGGTGGGCGGGTAAGCTCAAAATCGCCGGCTATCAAACGGGCATTTTTGTAAGCGAGCTGGATAAATACCTTGTCGAATTCCTGAATGGTTTGCGTATTCCCATCGGGTTGTATCGGCACATTATTATCGGTGATGGCAGCCATTATGTCGATGTCCCTGCTGAGTTTGCCCGACAGTTGCAGGTTAAAGCTGGAGTTTACCACGACGTCCTGGTTGTTGCCGAATGAAACCCCGCGCGATATGCTTCCGCTTTTATTTAAGCCGGTTGTGCTGAAAATGTTGCCTTTCTGCCCGCTCGCGCTAAACGCAAATGGGTTGACGAACCCCTGGTCGTCGGGTTCAAGAAGCGAAAGATCCTTATGGCGGTAAACTTTCGCAAGACTTAACGGAAATACGCGGTATGAAATGTAATATCCGGCACTATCATGCCTGAGGTTTTGTGAAGGAATCATCAGCGCCCGCAAATAATCAAGTTCGTAAAGGGAAGTGTCAACCACTGTGCCGTTGGCCTGCATCAACCGAAATGAGCCGGGGATAAGGCTCAGGCTGTCGACTGCAATGGTGTCGCGGTCAAGCATGATCTTCTGCTCCCGTAAATTGCCCGGATTTTGCCCTGAAACTGAAATGCCGAACAAAATCAACATCAGGCTTATATAGGAATAGTTGTTTTTCAATCTGAGGAATCGCTATCAATGAATTAATGAAAAAAAAGGCTGTCTATTGTGCCACAGGCTGCCCCGTTTTCTCTTTCCTCGCAATAAAGGGCTATTATCCAGGCCATTATTAACAAAAGTAAAATTAATATATTTATAATACTGCCGATTGGTTAAAGGTATTACCTTTGCCGCCCTGAATTTTCAGGCTAAACGTCTAAAAACTAAAACTTATGGGCTTTGTGTCAAAGGAAAAAATGTTTTCAGCCAAATGGTTCAGGGCTTATGCCCTTATTTTGGCCGGTGCATTCATCATGGCCAGCGGTTTCGTCCTTTTCATTACGCCGCACAACATCGTGCCGGGAGGCGTTTACGGTATTGCCATCGTAATCCATCATTTTACGGGTTTTCCGATTGGTATGACGGCCCTGGCTTTCGACATCCCCCTTACCCTTATCGGCATCCGTGTACTGGGTCCCCGTTTTGGGATCAAAACGGTAGTGGGTTTCGTTCTGACGGCAGTCTTCGTGGATTCGCTCACCTATTTATGGGGTGTAAAAGCGCTGGTTCCTGACGACATCCTGCTGTCGTCGGTTTTTGGCGGCGTCTTTATCGGGTTCGGCCTGGGGCTGATCTTTAAATCCAAAGCCACGTCGGGCGGTTCCGACATAGTGGCCATGATCATCTCCAAATATACCCGGCTGCCGTTGGGGCAGTTGATGATCTATGTTGATTCGGTCATTGTCGTTGCCGGCCTCTTTGCATTTCAGGACTGGAAGATCCCGCTGTATTCGCTTATTGTCATATACATTACCGGAAGGGTCATCGACCTGGTACTGCAGGGGATTTCTTATGAGAAAACGCTTTTTATTATTTCGGAAAAGCATGATGAGATCAGGAATAAGATCATTAACGACCTGAACCGGGGAGGCACTTACCTGCGTGGCGAAGGGATGTATAATAACAAGGAAAGGACCATTATATACACTGTATTGACCCGCAGGGAGCTGGCCATATTGCAGGATTTCATCCATAAGACCGACCCCGATGCCTTTCTGACGGTTATCAATGCGAACGAAATCCTTGGAAATGGATTTAAATCGCTGCGCGACAAAGTATCGGAATAAGCCCGAAGGGAGTTTGCTTACCTGAACAGCCTGATGATGTCGTTCCCGTTGGCATAGATCAGCAGGGCAAAAATCAGGATCATCCCGACAATCTGGGCGTATTCCATGAATTTATCGCTTGGCTTCCGCCTGGCAACGATCTCATAAAGCAGGAACATTACGTGGCCTCCATCCAGTGCAGGTATGGGGAGAACATTGAGGATGGCGAGCATGATCGACAGGAAAGCGGTGAGGCGCCAGAAACGCTCCCAGTCCCATTCTGAAGGGAATATGCTGCCGATGGTGATGAAACCGCCAACCGATTCGTATGCTTTTACTTCCGATGAAAAGAGGAGTCGAAGTTGTTTCAGGTAATCGCCGATACCCCTGAACCCTTTTATGATACCCGCAGGAATGGCCTGGATGAAGGAATAATCCCTTGTGTTGAATTCAAAAAATATTTCAGGGCTGCTGCGATAGATGCCGATAATGCCTTCATCGGGAACAGTCAGGCTAAAAAGAAGGGTGTCGGTTTCGCGCAGGGCAGTAATGGCAATATCCTTTCCTTTCAGGCCGGGGATCGAACGGATGTATTCGTGGAAATACAGCATTGGTTCGCCGTTGAGCGCAATCAGCCGGTCGCCTTTTTGCATGCCGGCTTCTACGGCCGGCGACTGCTCTGCGAACCCGTCAATAACATAAGGGAAGCGGGGGGAGATAAATTCAGGGGTTTTCTGTTTGATAAGTTTGCCGATACTTCCTTCGGGGATCATGATGTCGGTGGTCGCGCCATCGCGTTCTACCTGAATGCTTTTTGCTTCATTGAGAATAAGGGTGATCGGGATCTGATAAAAGTCATCAACGTACTTTCCGTCAATGGAAAGGATCCTGTCGCCATCCTGTAATCCCATTTCCATGGCCATGGAATCCACCGCGATGCCGTATTTGTTAACCTCGGCGGTTGGCAGGTAACTTTCGCCCCAGGCGAATAACATGAAGATATAGATAACGATGGCGAGTATAACATTCACAATCACGCCACCCAGCATGATGATCAGGCGCTGCCAGGCAGGTTTGGAACGGAATTCCCACGACTGGGGAGGTTTTTTCATGGCCTGCCGGTCCATCGATTCATCGATCATGCCGCTGATCTTCACGTAACCGCCCAACGGCAGCCATCCAAGGCCATACTCAGTGCCTTTGAAGTTAAACTTGAATACCGAAAACCAGGGATTAAAGAACAGATAGAACTTTTCCACCCTGGTACGGAATAATTTGGCTGCCAGGAAATGTCCCATTTCATGGAAGATCACCAGAATGGAGAGGCTGAGCAGCAATTGCAATATCTTTATGACTATGTCCATGATTCTTCGGTAATATATTTTTTTGCCAGCACCCTGACTTCCCTGTCTGTTTCACAGTAATCAGCAAAGCTGGGATGATCAATACAGCCGGTGTTTTCCATGCACTTTTCAACCACCGCAGGAATTTGCAGGAATGATATTTTCCTTTTCAGGAAAGCTTCCACAGCCATTTCATTGGCGGCATTCATGGCGCACGGGATATTTCCGCCGGCCCTGAGGGCTTCATAAGCGAGTGCAAGGTTACGAAAAATTTTCATGTCGGGCGCTTCGAAGGTTAATTCGGGATAATCGGCAATATTGAAGCGGCGGTATTCCGATGGCAGTCGTTCGGGATAGGAGAGCGCGAAGATGATGGGAATGCGCATATCGGGATGCCCCAATTGTGCTTTCACGGAGCCGTCGTGAAACTGAACCATTGAATGGATTACTGATTGCGGGTGTATGATGACCTCGATCTGGTGGGGTTCCAGTCCGAAAAGCCAGCGCGCCTCTATCACCTCCAGGCCTTTATTCATGAGGCTTGCCGAATCAATGGTGATTTTTTCGCCCATTTCCCAATTGGGGTGCCGCAGGGCTTGCTGCGGACTGACTTTTTCAAGGAATTTCAGATCTTTTCCCCTGAAGGGGCCTCCCGAGGCAGTTAAAAATATCTTTTCAACGGTTTCGGCCTGTTCACCGATCAGGCACTGAAAAATGGCTGAATGTTCAGAATCGACGGGTATCAGGTTATTGTGATGCCTTGCCACCAAGGAAGTCACCAGTTGGCCGCCTGCAACGATCGATTCTTTATTGGCCAGGGCCAAATCCTTGCCGGCTTCCAAAGCCCTGATAGTTGGCTCGAATCCGGCAAATCCGACAATGGCGTTCAGCACCGTGTCGACCACTTCGCTTCCGACAATCTGTGAGATGGAGTCGTTACCTGCAAACACCTTTATGTTAGTGCCTTCCAGGGCATCACGGAGCCAGGAGTAATGGGTTTCGTTTGCAACGACCACCATGTTGGGATGGAATTCACGGGCCTGCCGTAGCAGCAATTCCACGTTATTGCCGGCGGTGAGCACCTCGGCGCAGAAAAGTCCGGGATTGTTGCGGATAATGTCCAGGGCCTGGATGCCAATAGATCCTGTTGATCCCAGAATTGCAATGCGTTTTTTTTCCATCAAAATAAAGCTAAAACAATATATATTCTTCGGGATTGACAGGCGTTCCCTTGTACCAGAGCTCGAAATGCAGGTGCGGGCCCGAACTAAGTTCTCCTGAGCTTCCTGTCACTGCAATCGCTTCGCCTGCTTTCACCTGGCTGCCGGTGGCCTTGAGCAGTGACGCATTGTGCTTGTAGAAGGAAATGAAACCCCATTCATGCTGCACACCAATCGTATAACCTGTTTCAGTTGTCCAATCTGCAAAAATGACCGTACCGCCAAGCACCGACCTGATCATGGATTCTTCCGAAGCGGCAATATCCACGCCGTAATGTTTGTCGGCAAGGCTGAAATTGTTGATGATGATCCCTTCAACCGGGGGAAAGAAAACAAGGCCGCTCAACGTAAGCGATGGATCATACAAGCTGCTGGTTTCGTAAAAGAAAAGGTTATATCTGGTCATCTCTTCATACTGGGCCCTGAGGATAGAGTCTTCGGGCGATGATTTCAGTGTTATGCTGTCGTAATTGGCTGTGCTTTCATCCTGAAAAATGGTAGTATCAGATATCTCCCTTCCTTCTATGATGTTTCTGATATTTTGAATATACAGGCTTTTTACCCTAAGGGCATTTTCAAGCGAATCAGCTTTGCGTTCCAGCCGGTATAACTGTCCGGGAATGTTCACATCCATATATCCAGGAATATATTCCCTGATGGGTGTAAATGCAATGATAAATATGGTGAGCGTGATGAGGATGATGGAAATGGTAGTCGTAAGCAAAAATACGTTCAGCCTCGAAAGCCTGAAAGACAGCCTTTCCTCAAAGGTTTCGTTATTCATGATCACCAGGCGGTACTTATCCCTGAGCTTAAGGTACCATTTGCGGTTTTTCTTTTTTTTCCGGGCCATCAGGCAGATACTTTGGATTTGCAAATATCGGAATTTATTGCCCAATTATCAGGTTCTTATTATGGTTACAGGATTTTTATGGATGAATTTCAATCCTGACCCCGGATTTGCCTTTAAAAAGATGTTTCCGTGATCGATCCGCTGACGCGGTTTTTAAATATCCTTTCCATGAGCCGGAAAAATGCCGGATCCTGTCGGGCAGGCTTTTCCATCATCATAATTCTGCAGGGCTACCCTACTATTTACATTGCCGGGAATGTATTACACAATACTTTGCCTATATTTGCAGCTGTTTGATAATAAATGTGCCGAAAATCAGTTAAAGAGTCATATTTACCAGTTTTGAGCAAGCAGAAGACATACCATATTTCCTTTTCCCTCATGGCCATATTCCTCGTTTTTGTTATGGCTTCCTGTTCCACAAAGAAGAACAGCTTCACCCGTCGGTTATATCATAATCTTACTGCGCATTACAATGTTTATTGGAATGGCAAGGAAGCCCTGAAACAGGCCGAGCAGGATTTACAACTGGCCGTGAAAGACAATTTTAATATGATCCTGCCTGTGTTCAATTATGGCACGGAAGCAGAATCGAAAACGATTTCACCCCTGCTCGACAGGGCCATTGAAAAGGGGTCGAAAACCATTCTCAAGCATTCGATGCGTTTCGGCGGGAAAGAGTACGTACGATGGATCGATGATGCATACCTGCTGATCGGGAAAGCCTATTTTTACAAACGGGATTTCTTCAGTGCCCGGCGATCGTTCAGCTTCATCATGCGCGAATACGAAAGCAACCCGATCAAGTACGAGGCCATGCTCTGGCTGGCCCGCACCTATATTGAAATGGAACAATATGAAAAGTCGGGTCCCCTGCTTAACCTGATACAGGCCGATATCGATCAGGGAAAGGGAAATGTGCCCATGAACGTTTTCAAAGAACAGGCACTTGTAACTGCCGATCATTTTATCAGACAGGAAAAGTACGATCAGGCCATCGTCTACCTTTACGACGGTATACTGGATGCCGGCAATAAGGAGCTCAAAACCCGGGCAAGGTTTATCCTTGCACAAATTTACCAGGAAGAGGGTGACCTGGCCCAGGCTTCGCAACTCTATGCCGAAGTGATCAGGAGAAATCCTCCTTATGATATGGCTTTTCAGGCAAAGATCAATATGGCAAGGGCTTATGAATCGGATTTTGGCGACAGCCGCGTTATTATCAAGCAACTGACCAAAATGCTGCGCGACGATAAAAACAAGGACTACCTTGATCAGATCTATTTTGCCCTGGCGGAAGTGTCCTTTAAGGATCAGCAGGACAGCCTTGGCATTGAATACCTTAAATTGTCGGTGGCCCGCAGTGTTACCAACAATTATCAGAAGTCGGCTTCTGCTTTGATGCTGGCCGACATATTTTTCGAAATTCCGGAATATGAGTCGGCCCAGGCATATTACGATACGGCTGTAAACTTCCTGCCTGAGGATTATCCCAATTATGAGGAGATCAAAAACAAGGCCGGCAAGCTTTCCGATCTGGTTAGCAACCTGCAGGTGGTTTATGTCGAGGACAGTTTGCAGCGGCTTGCAGTTATGCCGGAACAGGAGCGCTTCAAGGTTATCGACCAGATCATCTATGACCTGATCGAGGAAGAGCGGAGGCAGCGGGAGGCAGAGGAATTGGCCCAGAACATGGCTACCTTCAGCCAGGGCCAGAGCGGATTTAATATGGGGCAGCCAATCGGGGGAGGGAAATGGTATTTCTACAACCCCAATACCATGAGCAACGGGTTTACCGAATTTGTGAGGAAATGGGGGAACCGCAAACTGGAAGATCTCTGGCGGCTGAAAGACAAACAGATCATCATCTATGAACCGGATGAGATACTTGACGAACAACTCGACAGTCTGGCGCAGGCAGGAGATACGCTGGGCATAAAAGCCCTGGATCCTCATAACAGGGAGTATTACCTGAAAAATATACCATTTTCGGAGCAGGCCCTGGCAAAATCGAACAAAGCCATCGCCGAAGCCCTGTATAATCTTGGTTTGATCTATGCCGAAGGACTGGATAATTCCATAAAATCAATAGAATCATACGAGGAACTGCTGCAGCGCTATCCTGATTATCCGCAAAAACTTAAAGTATATTACCGCCTGTACCGTCTTTACCTGACTCTTGGAAATTCAGAGCGCGCAGATTATTACAGGGATATCATCGTGAATGATCACCCCGACAGCGATTATGCCATGATCATCCTCGATCCGGATTATTACAAGACTTTGCAGGCAAAAGAAACAGAACTGGCATCCCTGTATTCACAAGCCTACCAGGCTTATGAGCGGGGTCAGTATTTTACCGTGATCAGCGATGCCGACAGGGCTGTGCGTCTTTATGGCGACAGTGTTGAACTGATACCCAAGTTTCTTTATCTGAAGGCCCTCTCGGTTGGACGGGTTGATGTGGTGGATTCGCTGGCCGTTGTGCTCAGGAATATTGTTAAAAAGTATCCCGACAGCGAAGTGAAACCACTCGCCCAGAACCTGCTCGATTATATTTCCAGGGACAGGCCTGACCTGGGTACGGGCGTTCAGACCGTAAAAACAGACAGTGTGTTTAAGTCGCCTTACACCTATACCCCCAATGATATACATCTTTACCTGCTGGTGGTGAAAAGGCAGGCGGTTAAGTTGAATGCCATCAAGGTCAGGATTTCTGACCATAACAAGAATTATTTCGGCCTGCGGCAGCTTACTGTCAACAGCCTGCTGCTGGATGAGAACAGATATATGATCACGGTGGGGAATTTCGATGATGCGGCTGATGCCTTATCCTATTACAGGAAGACAAGCGGCGATCCATACGTGTTTGCTGAACTGGGTAGCGGCAATTATACCGAAGCGGTGATCTCGATGAAAAACTATCCGGTGTTTTACAAGGATAAGAACATGGTGCTATACCGGAAGTTTTTTGAAATAGAATACCTTAATAAATAATATAAAATACCGAAGAACAATGGCAAAAACGATCAATGGCGATACACAATCGGTAAATATGCTGGGCGCCGGTACCACCATCAAGGGCGATATACAGTCAGGCGGCGATTTCAGGATTGACGGAACCCTCATTGGCTCGATCAATTCGAAGGGGAAGATCGTGATCGGCCAGACAGGTCATGTTGAAGGCGAAGTGGGTTGTCGCAATGCCGATATTTCCGGTACCGTGAAAGCCCAGTTAACCGTAACGGAATTGCTCACCCTCAAAGCAACAGCCAAGATATCGGGCGAGATTACCACAAACAAACTGTCGATAGAGCCGGGGGCGAAATTCTCGGGAACCTGCAATATGAGTGAGTCTGGCAGCAGAACCGAAAAACCCGTCGCGAATGAAACCATCAGGGAAAAAGAAAAAGGCGCTTGATACTTATGCAAAGTATTCGTCCATCGCTTTTCAGATGCTTGCGATCATCCTTGTCGGGGTTTTTGGCGGTCGCGAACTGGATAGATGGTTGCAGTGGCAATTCCCGGCCTTTACCATGCTGCTGGCCGTTTTATCGGTGATCCTGGCAATGTATACCGTTATTAAGGAATTTTTCAGAAAATGAAATATAAAAAGGCTTTTCAAAAGTTTATCCTTATCCTTTCGGTCACCACGGCTGTGATAATCGCCCTGGCCATGCTCATTTACTCACTTACTCCCCCGCATTACTATACACGCGCTTTTCCTTTCCTCTTACTCTTTTTCTATATCGTTAACCTTCTGATGTATCGCTTCCTGCTTAAGGAAATGGAAAAGAGGCCTGAAAAATTTATCAATGCATTTATGGCGATCACTACCATCAAGCTGTTCCTTTACATGATCGTGATGGTGGTATATGCCATGATATTTAAGGAGGATGCAAAACAATTTATTACCGTTTTCTTTATCCTGTATGTTGTATTTACCAGTATTGAAGTGGTCAGCCTGCTCAGGGTAAATGGCAAAAAAACCGGAAGGCGCGGCAAAGCGGAAACAGCAGAAAAAACATAACGGAAGATACGGCATCGGCATAAAAGCCCGTTTATTATCTGCAACATGATGATGCATGATGTGCTAAAACCGAATATTCACATAAACCATTATTGAAATGAATAACAATAACGGATCCCTTGATTATGAAAGGATTGATAATTTTGATCCGGAGAAGATCGAAAAGCTGAGCTGGCATTATTCCGAGATATTAAGGCTTATCGGTGAAGACATACACCGCGAAGGCCTGCTTGATACGCCCAAAAGGGTTGCCAAAGCCATACAGTATTTCACCCATGGCAATGATGTGGATCCCGTGGAGATACTCAATTCTGCCAAGTTCAGGGAAGATTACCGGGAAATGGTGATCGTAAAGAATATCGATGTTTTTTCAATGTGCGAGCATCATATGATCCCGTTTTTTGGTAAGGCGCATGTTGCCTACATTCCCAATGAATACATCACGGGGCTGAGCAAGATTGCCAGGGTGGTGGAGGCATACAGCCGAAGGCTTCAGGTGCAGGAGCGGCTTACTTCGCAGATCAAGGATGCCATCCAGAACACACTGAACCCGATGGGCGTTGCAGTTGTTATTGAAGCAAAGCATTTGTGCATGGTCATGCGGGGCGTGGCCAAGCAAAATTCGGTCACTACAACTTCCGATTTTACGGGTGCCTTTAAGAAACAGGAAACCAGGGCGGAGTTCATACACCTGCTCGGGATGGATCTGCATTAATGGTTTCGCGGGTAAAGGTAAAGAGATGGTGAAAGACTATGTTCAGTGAACTGAATATTTAAAATGATGCTGATTGCCACAGGCAGTTTGAGAATTCTGCTTGAAAGTTCTGAGAATATTTCTATTTTTGCGCCCTGAACCGGCTTAGGGCCGGTTTACTAATTTGATCAAGACCTATCTATGAAAGCGTACGTGTTTCCGGGCCAGGGGGCCCAATATCCGGGGATGGGAAAAGACTTGTTTGAAAAGTCAGCCCTCGCCAGGGAATTATTTGATAAGGCCAATTCAATCCTTAAATTCAGGATTACGGATCTGATGTTTGAAGGTACCGAAGAGGACCTTCGCCAAACCAGGGTAACCCAGCCTGCTATCTTTCTCCATTCGGTAATCCTGAGCCGGGTGCTGGGCGAAGCCTTTATCCCGGATATGGTTGCCGGACATTCGCTGGGCGAGTTTTCAGCCCTGGTGGCCAACAAAACCCTGTCGTTCGAAGATGGCCTGCGCCTGGTTTATAAAAGGGCCATGGCCATGCAGCGGGCTTGCGAACTGCAGCCTTCAACCATGGCCGCCGTTTTGGGCATGGATGATGCAGAAGTGGAAAAGATACTGAAAAATGTTAAGGATGTGGTGGTACCCGCCAATTACAACAGTCCCGGACAGCTTGTTATCTCAGGCAGCATCAGCGGGGTGCAAACGGCATGCAGCCTGCTCGAAGAGGCCGGAGCCAAAAGGGTGATCCCCCTCAAAGTGGGAGGCGCCTTCCATTCGCCCCTGATGGAACCCGCCGCAAAAGAACTGGCCGAAGCCATCAACGCTACTAAATTCAATAAGGGTATTTGTCCGATATATCAAAATGTAACCGGGCAGTCGGTGACCGATTCCGAGATCATCAAGAAAAACCTTATCGCTCAGCTTACTTCTCCGGTACGCTGGACTCAAATCGCCCGGAATATGATTGCCGACGGCGCAACCGAGATCATCGAGGTGGGGCCCGGAATGGTGCTGCAGGGGCTTGTAAAGAAGGTAAAGAAGGACATCCTGACTTCCAGCGCACAATTGCCTGAATAATCTAAAACACTTTTATGGGTTTTCTGTTTTTGTTTTCTTCCGGGGAACCCGGAAAAAGAAAATTTATCTCCCCGCATACATCTTGTCATAGTACTGCTGGTAGTCGCCCGAAGTAACATTCCCGAGCCATTGCCCGTTTGCCAGGTACCAGTCAACGGTTTCTTCCAGCCCCTTGCTGAATTCAAACGATGGTTGCCAGCCTAGCTCATCCTGCAGTTTGGATGAGTCAATGGCATATCGAAGGTCGTGGCCCGCCCGGTCGCTTACATAGGTGATGAGTTTCTCCGATGAACCGCTCTGGCGGCCAAGCTTTTTATCCATGATGCTGCACAGCAGTTTTACAAGGTCGATGTTCTTCCATTCGTTGTTACCCCCGATATTATAGGTTTCACCCATCCTGCCCCGATGATAGATAAGATCAATGGCCCGGGCATGATCCGTCACATACAGCCAGTCGCGTACATTCAGGCCCCTGCCGTAAACGGGAAGGGGCTTGTTTTGTATTATATTGTTGATCATCAAAGGGATGAGCTTTTCGGGGAATTGATAGGGGCCGTAGTTATTGGAGCAGTTGGAAATAACCACCGGCAACCCGAAGGTGTGGTAGTACGCCCTGACGAGGTGGTCGGAACTGGCTTTGGATGCCGAATAGGGGCTGCGCGGATCGTAGGCGGTGGTTTCGGTGAAAAGGCCGGTATCTCCCAGCGACCCGTAAACCTCATCGGTTGAAATATGATAGAAGAGCTTGCCTTCGGTTTCGCCTTTCCATTGATGTCGGGCAGCATTCAGCAGGTTAACCGTTCCTACAATGTTGGTATAAATAAATTCCGTGGGGCTGGCAATGGATCTGTCGACATGCGATTCGGCAGCCAGGTGGATGACTCCCTCAACATTATGTTCTTCAAAGATATGTTGCATGGCGGCAGCATCGTTGATATCGGCACGTATGAAGCGGTAATTCTCCATGTTCTCCACATCGCGGAGGTTTTCAAGGTTCCCGGCATAGGTGAGCTTGTCGAGGTTGATGATGCGGTAATCAGGATATTTGTTTACCATGAACCTGATGAGATGGGAGCCGATGAAACCGGCGCCGCCTGTGATCAGAATAGTTTTCATATGATGTGTCATTGTTTACTTTTTTTTTGCAGGGCCAGTTCCCAGTTCCAGGCTGAAAGCATCATCTCGTCAAGGCCCTTTTCGGCCTTCCATCCCAGTTCGCTGTTGGCATAAGCCGTGTCGGCCCATACCTTTTCAATGTCGCCCTGCCTGCGGCCGGCGATCTCAAACGGGAGTTTTTTTCCCGTCACTTTTTCAAATGAGCGGATCACTTCCATCACCGTATAACCTTTACCGGTGCCAATGTTAAATACTTCCCAGGGGGCTTTCTGCTGCTGCCCGGCCAGTCGCCTGAGCGCATGGACATGGGCTTGCGACAAATCCACAACATGAATATAGTCGCGGACCGGCGTGCCATCGGGTGTATTATAGTCATTGCCGAAAACCTTTAATTTAGCGCGTTTGCCAGTTGCAGTCTGGGTGATATAAGGAACCAGATTGTCGGGAACCCCCAGGGGTAATTCGCCGATGAGCGATGAAGGATGTGCCCCGATAGGGTTAAAATAGCGCAGTGAAATGCAGCGGAGTTCTCCGGCAGCCACTTCGTCGCGCAGTATGTCTTCTGCTATTTTTTTTGTATTGCCGTAAGGCGACTCAGCTTCCTGCAGGGGGCTGTCTTCCCTTACGGGTAAGGTTTCGGGTTGCCCGTATACGGTACAGGATGAGGAAAACACGAATTTGTTGACCGAAAACTCCTTCATCGCGACCATCAGGTTGATCAGGCTGAAAATATTGTTCCGGTAATATTCAAGAGGCATTTTCACCGATTCGCCTACGGCTTTGAGGGCTGCAAAATGGATTACAGCTTCCAGGCCGGGATGTTTTTCGAAAAGTTCTTTCACCTGACCGGGCCGGCTCAGATCGGTCTTTTCAAAAGCCGGTACGGTTCCCGTGATCCTGCCAATGGCGTTTACCACTTCCTGTTCGGAATTCACCAGGTTGTCGGCGATGACCACCTCGAACCCTGCTTCCTGTAATTCAACAACAGTATGGGAGCCAATAAATCCGGTGCCGCCTGTTACAAGAACTTTCATTGCGAAAAAATTTTACGCAAGGTACAAATTTTACGTGAAAAATCTGTAGCGGTGATGCCGAATGCGGCGGACATCCCGGCCATGCTTAAGCTTGCAGGAATTCAATTACCGATGCGGTGATATATTCCAGTTGCTCTTCATCAAGTTCGGTACTCATTGGCAGGGAGATCACCCGTTTCGATAACATTTCCGTTACCGGGAAGTCGCCTTCCTTGTACCTTGGATCAATATAGGCCTTCTGCATGTGCAGTGGTACCGGGTAATAGATCATGGCAGGAATGTCCCTGTCGGTAAGATGCTGCTGGAGCTTGTTACGGTCAATGCCATTGGCGACAAGTGTATACTGGTGAAAGACATGTGTGGAATTTTTATAGCGTTCCGGGATTTGCAGTGCTTCAAATCCCGCGAAGGCGCGGTCGTAATAATCTGCAGCCCTGCGTCTTTCAGAAGCATATTCGTCGAGGTGCTTCAGCTTGACCTTCAGCACGGCAGCCTGTATGCTGTCGAGTCTCGAATTTACGCCGATGATGTCGTGGTAATAACGGATTTTCATGCCATGATTCACGATGGCCCGCATATCTTCGGCCAGCTTGTCGTCGTTGGTAAAAATAGCCCCGCCGTCACCGTAACAACCCAGGTTCTTGGATGGGAAAAAAGAAGTGCAGCCGATCTCTCCCATCGCACCGGCCTTTTTTCTTGTTCCGTCGGTGTAAATATAATCTGCGCCGATGGCCTGGCAGGCATCTTCAATGATGAACAGGCCGTGTTTGACGGTAATTTCCTGCAAGGCTTCCATGTTGGTACATTGCCCGAACAGATGAACGGGTACAATGGCTTTTGTTTTCGGGGTGATGGCCTTTTCAACCGCAACGGGGTCGATATTAAAGGTGCCCGGCTCCACATCAACCAGTACCGGGGTCAGTCCCAGCAAGGCAATAACTTCAGCTGTGGCGATGAAGGTAAAGGAAGGCGCAATGACTTCATCGCCGGGCCTGAGTCCCAGCGCCATCATCGCAACCTGAAGCGCGTCCGTTCCATTGGCACAGGGTATTACATGCCTGACCCCAAGATAATTTTCCAGCCCGGCCTGAAAATCCTTCACCGCCGGGCCGTTCACAAAGGCGCACGAATCAATTACTTCCTGTATCCCGGCATCAATTTCATCTTTTATCTTAAGGTACTGGCCACGCAAGTCAACCATCTGGATCTTTTTCATGTAATACTGATGTTTTTTGTTAATAATCCCGTTTTTTGCGCTTGCAAATTTAACCATATTATCATGCCTCTACCGGTAGATTTGATATAAATTACAGGATGATAATGATGGCCGGTGCCATGAAATATCCCTGGTTGTTTATCGTCTTCGCGGGGCCCGGAAGAATAAACGGGAGGGGTTATATACCACATACCTCATTTTTTCGTTAATTTGTGGCATGAAGAAAAACTACTTTCGTCCGGTCCTGCTTCTGTGCTTTTTATGGCACGCCATAACAATGTCCGGGCAGGTTAATGTCAGGGACAGTTCCATCACCACCCCCGTGTTCTATGGATCTTATGGGTTTTTTATGCTGGGAGGCGATATCGCTTCGCAATATGGCCCTTCTTCGAATATCGGTGCCGGGCTGGGAGTGAAAACAAAACAAAACCTGTATTTTGGCATTGAGTATAATTACCTTTTTGGAGGTAAGGTGAAGAACGGGGATGAGATATTTAAAAACATTCTGACCCACGACGGACAGCTGATAGGCCAGAATGGTGAATATGCCGTTTTCCAGTATTTTGAGCGCGGACATATGCTATGGGCACATGCCGGTAAACTTTTCCCTGTGCTGGGACCCAATCCCAATTCGGGGATCATGTTCAGGCTTGGAGCCGGCTATATACAACATCGATTGGTTGTGAATGTGCTTGACAATACAGCCCTGCAATTACAGGGGGATTATAAGAAAGGTTACGACAGGCTTACAAGCGGGTTCGGGCTGAATCAGTTTTTAGGTTATATGTATATGGGCGACACGCGTATCTGGAATTTTTATGGCGGGATTGAGGTTTCGCAGGCCTGGACCCAAAACCGCCGTGATGTAAACTTTGATACCGGCCTCAAAGATGACTCAAAGTATTTTGACCTGTTTTTCGGGATCAGGATCGGGTGGGTCATCCCCATGTACCGGCGCGCACCTTCTGCCTATTACATAAATTAAGCGCGAATTTATGGCTTTCCTCTATCATACGGCCATCGCCATGTATACACTCATGATCCGCATGGTATCGCCTTTCAACACCAAGGCGAAGGAATGGGTAAAGGGCCGCAGGGGCTGGAAGAAAGAACTTGAAAATGCATTTAGCCCCGACGATAAGGTTATCTGGTTCCATGCTGCCTCACTCGGGGAGTTTGAACAGGGACGGCCTGTTATGGAGGCGGTACGCCGGGAATATCCGGCATATAAGATACTGCTTACCTTTTTTTCCCCTTCGGGTTACCTGCAAAAGAAAAACTTTTCGGGTGCCGATAAGGTCATGTACCTCCCCCCCGACAGCCGCCGGAATGCTGCCTGCTTTGTCAGTTCGCTAAGACCACAACTTGCCGTTTTCATTAAATATGAGTTCTGGTTTAATTACCTCGGAGCCCTCGAAAGGAATAATGTTGCGGTAGTATTTATTTCAGCCCTGTTCAGGGAAAAGCAGCATTTTTTCAGATGGTATGGCGGCTGGTTCAGGAAAAGGCTGCGTAAAGCGGAACATTTTTATTTGCAGGACACGGCCTCGGAAGAACTGTTGAATAAATGGGGGATCGGGCAGACAACCGTCAGTGGTGATACGCGTTTCGATCGTGTGGCGGACATATTAAAAATAAAGCATGAAGAACCTGCTCTCGAAAAATTCTGCCATGGAAGCCGGGTTCTGATCGCGGGCAGTACATGGCCGCCGGATGAAGAGCTTTTGGCAACGATTCCCGGACATTTCCCCGACCTGAAAATAATCATCGCCCCGCATGAAGTAAGGGAAGACAGGATTGAACAGCTATGTGCAATCCTGGCCATGCCGGTGTTGCGCTATACCAAAGATGATCCGGCAGGGTGGCCTGATAAACAGGTGCTTTTGATCGATACGATCGGCGTATTGTCGACGATATACCGTTATGCCGATATTGCCTATATCGGAGGGGCTTTTTCGGGTGGCCTGCATAATATCCAGGAGCCGGCCGTGTACGGGATACCCCTGATATTCGGTCCCGGATACCAAAAGTTCAGGGAGGCCGTCGACCTGGCCGGGATGGGAGGAGCCTTTCCGGTTAAGAATGCTGCAGAGCTGAGGCAGGTCCTGAACAGGATGCTGGCCGACGAAAAAAGCTACCGGCATGCCTGCCAGACAAACCGCAATTATATGCTGGAAAGCACCGGCGCCACTCAAAAGATCATGGAAGGGCTTGGGCCGCTGTTGAAACCCGGACTGTGATGCCCGCGCCGGTTAAAAGCCTTTCCCGGGTGCAGGCGATCAGTTGTTTAATACCGGCTGCCAGGCTGGTTTTAAAATGTTTGGTAGTATAAATGCCTGAAAGCCTGCAATGCTGTCTTATCCGAAAAATGATAAAGGCCCTGTTCCCTGAGACTTGCCACCAGGCAGGGGCGGGATTCCAGCGACAGGATGCGGAGGACGGTGATGTAGTTCCCGGGGAACTTGTTTTCAAGGTCGATTAGTTCGGGATATTGCTGTTTGCGATCTGTATTCCTGTGAGGGTTCCGATCACTATAGAATCATTGTAAAGGCAGGTACGGTAACTTCACGTATTAGTGGGATGATGAATGTTTCCCGGGCCGGCTCTGTATCTCCGGTGATAAATACCGAAACCCCCGGCATGTTGCTGGCTAGGATCATATTATCCGCTTGAGCCGTTAAGAATACAATGCCACATTCTGACGCGTGAATTCTTTTCCATTGCGTATGAGATAATGTAATGGAAGAAGAACTGGTCAGAAAGATTAATCGCCAGCGGGATAATAGACTGAAAAGACTTTTTTATCATACTTTTTTATGAGAAAAAAAGTGGGCTCGACTGGCCGGAAAAACAAATTCCAGACTATGGCAAAGGCTAAAGTGCGTTATTAAATGCTCAGCATGAATTCGTTCATTTTCGTCAGTGATTCGACCTCTAACTTTTTGCGAAGACGGTATCGGCTTTTTCGCACTGCTGCAAGGGTGACATTCAGTATCTGGGCAATTTCGTTGGTGCCGAGATTGATCCGGTAATAGGCGCAGATCTTTTGCTCGCCCGGTGTAAGGTTGGGATATCTTTCAGTGAGCTTGATGAAAAATTCGGGGTGGACTGCTTCAAAATGGCGTTTGAACTGCTCCCAGTCGCGGTCGAGGTTCATATTGGCCCTTACGGTTTTGCGGATGTTACGGTAACATTCATCCGGTTCGTGGAGTTTCGATTTCGAAGCCTGGTCAATCTCCTGCAATATCGATTCCAGTATCTTGTTTTTGGTAGTCACCTGTATGGCCGTGGCTGCCAGTTTACGGTTTTGTTCTTCCAGCTTGATCTTCTGAAGGCGGTTAATCTCCTGTTCGGCAAATACCTGGTTCTCGAAGTATTTACGTTCCATTTCCTTTTTTTCGATCTCCATGGATTGTATCTGCTTCTGTTGTTCGAAAAGGTCGGTTTTTTGCCTCAGTAAGCGGTTCTTTGCCCGCATCAGAAAATAAAGCATGATCGTGAGCAGTACCAGGGTGAATACAGCCAGAAACAAAAAGCGTTGGGTGGTTTTATGTAACCTGATATCTTTACGTAGGATAATGTTTTCGCGTTCTTTTTTTTCTGTTTCGTATTTTGTCTCCATGTCGGCAATCTGCATTGTTCGCTCAAGGTTGAATAAGCTGTCCTTTACGATGGAATAATCCTGGTATACATCCAGTGCCTGCCTGAAATTGCCGGTTGACCGGTAAAGCGACGACAGCGTGTTCAGGCTCTGCATTTCAAGGGTGAGCAGGCCGTTTTTCCTGGCGGTTTCAAGCCCTTTCAGGATGAACACTTCCGCACTGTCGGGCCTGCCCATTAACTGGTATATTTTGCCGATGTTGTTCGAGGTATTGGAAATCCCATAGGCATATTTCAGCCTTTCGGTGATCTTCAGCGAACTTTTATAATAATGCAGCGATTGCTGAAAATCTTCTGTATTTTCCATGATGAGCCCGATATTGTTATAGTTGCCAGCAATGGCAATACTATCGGCCAGCTCCATGTTCAACTGTAAAGCCTCCTCAAAGATCTCCATGGCCTCCCTGAAGCGCTCCTGTTCAATTCTGAGCAGTCCCAGGTTGTTCAGGCAAGCGGCAATGCCGGTGTTGTAATTCGTTTCACGGCAACGCCTGAGGGCATTGGTGAGCATTTCTTCCGCCATATGGAATTTATTCAATTCGCGATAGACCGTTGAAAGATTGCTCAGACAATTCATCAGTTGTTGCTGGTATATAATATTTTCGGGCTTAATCCCGATCAGTTTTTCTGAAAATCTTCTTTCTCTGAGCAGCATTTCAAGAGCCTTATCAAATTCACCCTGTTGAGAGTATACACTGCCGACGTTTCCCGACAGGAGGGCTATTCTAAAAAGTAATTCGAAATTGGCAGTATCGGCATCCCATAAGACTTCCAGTATTTTTATGGATTCTTCCAGGTAACCAATTGACAGGCTGATGTTTCCCAGATAATAATGTGAGATGGCAAGGGCGTTCAGGACACTGCTCAGCCTGAGAGGGTTCTCGTACTGCCTGGCTAGTTCAACGGCTTCTTTTGCAAAATCAAGGCTTTTGGTTGGATTGCTTGGTGAATAAAGCCTCGACAATTCATGAAGGATTTCAATACGCGTTTCCCCTTCTGTGTTCGCCAGAACCTGTTCGAGGCTGTCGGTTTCGGCTGTTCGTGCATGCACAGCCGTTAATCCGAGGATCAATACTAAAGTATTCAGATGAAAAAAAACAAGACAAGCCTTGGTGGCTGTTGAATTCTTCATGATAAATTAAGTTATTGGATCTTTTTAGCGTGTGAAAGGTATGAAATAATCCAATTACATCCATAGATGTTTTTTGGGCGGCACCGGTCGGACCTTAAAAAATTGTCTTGTGGGCAGGCCTTCTGCCCTCGCAACAGTTTCCGGTCAACACCTGGCGGAACAGATGCATCATGCTTCCGCAAATGTGTGTGCTATTCTATTGCAGATTGCAGTAATGTCCAATTTATGAGATAATGAATTCCTTCTCAAACCCATCTGTCCATAGATGCCTTGTCTCCACTTCCCAGCTATCGATGAAATATGCCGGTGGTATTTTCATGGCGGGACGCGGAAAGGAATCGAGCATCCTCCGGAAATAGGGAAGGTAGCTTTCTTCTGCCAGGTGATCGATAACATATCCCTTATCCGGGTATTCCCACGATGCCGTGATCTCCTGTCTCCAGCCCGTATCGCCCCACTTCCTGCCGGCCTGTTCAAATGGGACGTATGAATCGCCGAAAGGCCATAAAGTCCCCATGGTCAGGTCACATCCCAGCCCGATGCTGTCGGCATATTCCATGGCATATTGCACAACTTCCTGCCAGGCGGGGCTGAGCCATGCCTGCCGCGGGGTATAGCTTGAATCTTCCGGGTTCATCTGGTTCAGCGGATATACCCAGGCTATTTCCACACCTCCGAAGCCATTTTCCTTTAGCCAGTCGAGGTTGTAGCGGATGTCGCTTTTTTTCATTATCGAGGCAAACTACCAGTAGCGGGCGTAAGGTTTCGAGGTGTGATCCGGGCCGCTAAGCGGTTCAGTTTGCTTCGGCCCGATTTCATCAAGGCAGGATATCGTTGCAAGCACTAAGGCAAGAAGGAAGACGGGAAAAAGGGTAAACCTGTACATGGCTCATGTGCTATTGTAAGAAAACAGGAAACAGTCGATATGCAATGGCATTTGTTTGTTTAACCGTAACAAATATAAGGGAAAAAGCGGTCATTCCTGCCAGGGAGCTGACCGCCCTTTCCCCTTTTGGTTTTCCATGCACTGAAAAAGCCTGCTGCTGTTTATATCTGCTATTATATATGGCAGCTCAAAGGCATCTTCTTTATCTGATCACGATCATTTTGGCTGTTTTGACGGTATTGTTCGCCTGAAGTTTATAAATATATGTTCCCGGTTCCAGTGCTGCCGTGTTTACCTTGATGGCAAAGCCGCCTGCCGGCAGGTTCTGATCGGCGAGCCCGGCTACCCGGTAGCCCCTTATATCATAGAGTTCGAGCAGAACGTGTGAGGGTTCGCTTAGTTCAAACCCGATCGTGGTGTTTGTATTGCAGGGATTTGGATAATTCTGGTATAGTAATGGCAGGGGATCCGGCACCAAGGATTCCTCAATGGACAGATGATAGTTGTCTTCGTCAACATTTTCAATGACCCCGCCATCGCGTACGGCAAAGCATCGTAAAACCTGGTTCATGTATGGATCGCCCCATACGATGCCGTTTTCCGGTGTGTAAGGGGTATTGGCCGGCAGCATGACATATTCCTGTGTAAGCAGCATCAGGGTGTCTTCTCCAACCCAGGAAATGCTAAGCTCGGAAATTTGCTTTGTCGTGTCGCAAATGAAGGGATTCTTTGATATGTGAAACCATTCGGCACCCGGTTCATTGAGGTTTCCTGAGAAAAGGTCGATATGGCTGATCTTGCTGTTATCGCTTTTGATCACGAATTGTTCTGCTTTACAAACGATGGCTGCAGAACCATTTTCATATACGGTAATCCCGGGATATTGCAGGTGATGGACCGAGTCGGCCAGCAATTCAATGCAGGCAGTGGTATCCCAGTTTTCTGCCGTTGTATTCCATGGAACAAGCATGAGGTTCTCAAAATTGCTTTTCAGTTCTTCCTGCCGGTAGGCTGTGTAAACAAGCCCGCCTGTTTCACCGTTGAACCCCATGTCGCAGTAGTTGATATACATGTCATCGTCCTGTGCAAGTGTAAACGGTTCCGACCATGCGTTATCCTTAAAGATGATTGTCATGATCCTGTTGGTCGACATGTCGGGGGGGGTGTCGTTGATATAGGTCAGTACGGCCATGTTCTCAGCCGGGGAGGCGAGATTCAGCGAACTTTCGATCCCTTCAATTTCCGTAATGATCTGTGGTGTTCCCTGCACCCATTGTTCTCCCTGTTTTGTGAGTGTGGTGTACCAAAGGTCTGATAGTTTGGCATCAAGGTCGGCTACCTGCCATACCAGCAATGCCTGTGTGTTGGAGATCACGCTTATTTTTGGCCTGGCTTCCGCCCTCCCGGATGTGAGATCCTTGGTATTGTCGTGGATCATCTCCAGTTGAATGATGCTGTCGTATCCGATATCGAATACTGCATACCATACATCCTGGCTTTCAACAAAATCGCGCAGCAGTAAGGCTGATTCAATTTTTTGCAGGCTCATGTTGTCGTGCCGCGATTCGGTCCATGTGATCAGCACGGTGCTGTCGCTGAATCCGGCCGAGATAGGGTTGTTGATCAGGTGGCTGCTGCTGTGAATGTTAAGTTTATCCGAGAAGTTTTTGGTTTTGTTTCTCAGGAACCTGGATCGGAGATGCCTTTCTCCGGGGATTTCTCCTTGTTCCAGCCAGGTGAAGAGCTGAAAGTCGGGAGATGCCACAATGGATGCCTGCGGATAAGCAAGCGGGGTCTTGGTGAAGGAACTCACGGGGATGATGTCGCCTGCAATCCCGTTTGTAAAACTATTCTCATTTTCAAAGTCGGGGAAGAGATCCGAAAGGTCGTCGCCCCAGAATTTATGGGCGTAAAAAAGCCTGGGACCCCAAACGGTTTGTTCTGCCAGGCCCCAGAATTCCTTCACGACGAATTTGCCATGGATATCTATCCCGAAATCCTTCAGGAACCGTTTGTCTGTTTTTGGAATGCTGATATATGACTGCCCGAAGCCAAGGTTGAATCGCAGGTCGACACAGAAGTCGCCTTCAAGCAATCCTTCCAGCAATTTGGCGCCGATCTCGAATTCAACTCCGAAGGAGCCGGCGTAAAAATGATAGGATGCATTGTCGGTATGGCTGGGGTCTGAATCAACATTCAGCTTGCCATGCGATCCCCAGGCATTCTTTTTATTTATGGTGTCGAGCATGAGGTTAAGCCTGGATGAGTATTTGAATCCTCCTGAAAATGAAACGGAGAATGAAGGCGAGATGATGGCGCTTTCGGGATTGACCGCCCCGGCAATGTCGACGATCATCTTTATCTGCTCCGCTATCTCTTTGATCTTGTCAAAACTGGCACTGATGCTTCCTGAGGTGGAAAAGTTCTGTGTGGCGAAGAGGTTGTTCTGCTGGTCGAGGTAAGAGGTGTCGTAACTGTCGTTTTCGAAATCGAATGACAATGTTCCCAGTTTGCCGCATCCCAGGTGAAAGAGTTTCTGGTCGAGTATTGGATTGCCGTCTATTTCAAGCTTGTTATTGTCGATGGTGTACCTGAGCGACGATTTGATGCGGGGGGCCTGTAGTTGTGAGCTTGCCCCGCCCAGCAATGGCACACTGTTGGGGATGCTGATGTGCACGGCATTGTCGAAGAAGTGCTGGTTCTCGATGGGTGTCGATATTTTGAATGTTACGATTCCCGTTACTGTGTCTTCATTGATATTTGAGAAGTCTTCGGCTGCCAGGAAATCAAACCAGAATGGGCGTGTCCGTGTAATGGGAATGTAGAATGGCCCCTGTACCAGGCCGGGAAAGGGTTCGTTGTTCAGGTAATATTCCAGTTTCATGGAGGTAAAGGGTGGCGACAGCCGGGCCATATCGTGGCTCAGTTGCCAGCTTACAAACCCTGTTTTTGTTGCGTCTTCCTCTGCGATCAGGATGCCGTAACGGTCGTAAAATTTGCCTTTTACCTGCGTGAGGTTTTCAATCACATCGGTTTTGATGGTAAAAGTATTCATGGCTTCCATGGTTCCCGGAGCGATGGCCTGTTTAAACGGGCCAAAGTCGCCCGTAACCTTTGGCGGCGCCATGGTTCTGATCAGGATCGGGAAGTAGAGGGGGTAGGCATCCGCCTTCTCATCCAGGTCACTGACATATAGCACCAGATAGCTGCCGGGAGGGGCAATACCCATGTTCAGGTCGAATTCGTATGAAAAGGGTGAGGCGGTAAAAGCCTCGCTTCCCGATTGCAATAACTGGCCTCCAGGCGCAAAGAACCGGTAACTCAATGCATATTCATTGGCCCCCGGAGCGGTGTAGTTGGTCCATATGCTTATGGTGTTGTTCACGCTCGTACCCAAGTCGAAATTGCCATACCCTTCTGACAGGTTATAGGTAACGGCATGTCCTGGCAGGGGATCTTTTACATTGAACTTTCCGAGCGGATAATAATAACCCGTATCGGGGCCTGATGGGTGAAAGACCCTGGCAAAAAGTGTATATATCCCCGGCAACGGCAGCTTTGCCATGTCCCGGTACCATGTGATATACGATATGGCATGGTCGGTAAACCATTGCTGGCCGTTGCCCGCCACCTGTCCGTTTGCATCCGAGATACGGTCATGTACAAGTTGGCCGGAGCCTTCACCCTCATTAAGAGGATAGTAGTGTATCGCGCCCTGGCAGGTGTCAATGGTATTCAGGTACATTGTACGGTTGATGCCTGCATAATCCAGTTCCTTCTCCCAGATGCTGATCTCGGAAAAAGCGCCATTGAAATACTGTGAGATGGTGTCGCGAAATAATGGGGGAATGGTGTCGCCGGCGTGTCCGAACACCCAGTTGCCGGGGAATAGCAAAGTGCCTGAAGACAGTTTTTCATCAACGATTGATCCATCCATGTAAAGTTTTGCCATTCCATTGCCCCCCGCGGGAAGAACGACTGCCACATGGTGCCAGGCACCGTCATTATACTGGCTTGTTGCATGCAGGTTTACGATGCTGTTATCGGGTTGTATGATACTGTAAACCAGAGATCCATCCTTTTTCATTGCGAGCAGGTAATTTGTGTTGACGTTTTTCATGTTGCCCACATCATCGCTGAACACAGCCAGGCATCCGCCTTCGGTCGAATTGGTCCTGAACCACATCATCATCGTGAAATGGTCGGGAGCGTTCATGTTTTGGTTGATCCTGATATAGTTTGTACTCCCGTCGAGTTTCAGTGAATGATGGTATGGGTTTGAACTAGCGTGAAAAGACATGGTATCCGATACCTGTCCGTTATGTTCCAGCCCCATCACCACTTTACTGCTGCCGTCAGGGAAGCCGCAGGCCGTTACGGCATTAAAAAGGCTTCCGTGACCCTGCAGTTGGGAATTTCCAAGGGGGGAGCGCAAATAAAAATATGACCAGCCGTTGCGTGCTGTGGAAAGTGGAATGGCCGGGTTCACCCTGAGTGCGTAATCGCTTATCAGGCCGGTATCCCTTTCTTCAGGATAGTATTCACGGATGCGAAGGTGGTTGCTTGTGCTGGGCAGCGACGACAGATCATAAACCAGCCGGGCCTTTCCGTTGGGTGACGGCAATGTAATGCCATCGATCAGCCGGTTTTCCACATCGTAGAATTCATAACGGACGGAGTCGGTTTCGAGGTTGCTGGAAATGACCAGCAGGCTGTCGAGCACATCACCGGCCGGATCTCCTTCAGCCAGCGTGGCCCCCTCGTACAATGAACCTTCATTATTATAAAAGCTCAGATCGTCGAAGTAACTCAGCCGGTTGTTCAGGTCGTTGAAGTTCCAGTATCCGATCAGGTTCTCTTCCTGCAGCAGGTGACGGTTCATGGTTGATCTTATCTGCTCATCGCTGCGTAAACTATTCCATATCCTGATCTCATCCATCATGCTGATGAAACTCCGGTCGTTGGAGCTTTTATCATTCAGGGCACGGCAGCCGCCAATAAGCAGGGGAAGTGTCTTGATCTGCAATTGGAATTCAGGGTGCTCCCTGATAAGATCGTAATTGGTCTTATTTACCGTGGTGGCCAGGGGTTGGCCGTCGAGTAAAAAAGTTACATAATACGGGCCTGATTCAATAGCGTTCCGGTATGAAAAATGGTGCCAGTTTCCATCGAGTAATTTTGAAGTGTCCACCACCGCGGTAAACAATTCATAGCGTCCCCACCGGCTGTCGAAATAGAGTTCAAACTTTATTTCGCCAGATTCCTTTTTCAGGCAGATCCACCAGGCCGAGTCTGCATTCATAAAGGTCATTTCCCCTTCCGTGGCTTGCCTGAGTTTTTTAGCGTCAGGGAATATCCATGATTCTATGGTGAAAGTATCGGAGGGAAACCAAAATGAATACAGACCGAACCAGGAGCCACCCTGAACCGAACGATTGGTTATAAGACCGTGCTTTACGCTGTCGACCATCAATACATTTCCATTTATCTGGTGATGTGTAGCGGGGGGTATGGAGTCGACTACGACATTTCCTTGATTCATGCAGAACAGTTTGGGTTTCTGGGGGATGATCCTGAGATCATGATATGTGTCGATCCCGGTGGGCGGCCCGCCTTCGCACCAGGTTGTTTGCGTTATATAGCGTGTCGAAAGCGGTAAACCATCCATGTGCTTTTCGGGGATCACCACCGAGTCGAGGTAAAGGCCCGGCAGGCTGGTAACGTAAAGGGAGTCGACCACGAGGGAGTCGGCAGTCAGGAACCTGAACAATACCGCGGTATCCCTGGGAGGAAGGTCCTTGATGGTGATGGTGTTTTTCTGAGAAGGGACGGGATTCCAGAGCGAATCGTTCAGTGGGTACTGGTTGGATGTAAACGGACCCCATCCCGCTGTTGCGGAAAGCTTCAGTGTGTCGGGCAAATTGCAAAGAGGTATGCGGTAAGTGGCTGTGCTGTCGCCGCCCCACTGGAGTTCCACCTGAAAACGCGACGATAGGGGGAAGTTGCAGGTGTCGGTGTTGATTGACCATGAAACCCCGCCGGGTCCGGCATTCGTTATGGTATGCGACGGCCCGGTTGCCATGCCATCGGTATCGATGAAGCCAAAGCTCACCTGCGAAGTTGTCGGCGGATATTCGATTACGGTATAGGTAAGTTCCAGGCTTTGTCCAAGGACAAATGGTTTGAAAGCATTGGAGGCAACGATCTTTACCTTTGGAGGAAGGCAGGTTGAATCCCCGGGTAACTGCGCCTGCGCGCCCATGCCTGAAAAAATGTATACAATGGTCATTAGAACGACTTTGATAATGCTGTTTCCTTTTTTCATATTGTTTTAATTAATTTGTTTGTGCTTAATCCTTGATACAGCGTACTGAAAAACCAGTTGTTTTCAGGTTAAATCCGCTTTTTAATTCGGCACTGTTATAAGCGAGATAGAAATACTCGGCATAGGTTTCATCTTCTTCTCTGGAAGTCCAGAACCCGGAATAGTATTTTAACTCAATTGGGTTGCCGGCATTGATATAGCCTGCTCCCACTGCGGTAAATTCCGTTTCGTTGTTTGCGCCGGTATTGGGTGTATTCCAGTGGAGGGTGCCGGTTTCCTTGAGTTTTCCGCCTGCCGATGATGCTCCGCCAAGTTGTGCTTCAAGTGCTGACCAATCGCCGGCGGTGGGAATATGCCAGCCATCGGGACAAATCCCCTGAGCGCCTTCTGTCAGCGAATACTGCATGGCTTCGTTCCACTGGTAAAGGCCTCCGTATTCTTCGCAGTTTGCTTCAATATCGTTGTAGCAGTATTTTTCGAGAAAGAAGTTATCGCTTTGGTCCGTTGCGCTACTGATCATAGTCCCTGCAAGCATATTGCCGGCCATCCAGCATTGGTTGCCGATCGGTATTGTTTCGTAAGCCCTTCCTTCCGAGTCTATAACCTGGGAAATGCCACAGAGAAACCTTCCGGTATGTGAAGTCCAGATACTGCCATTGAATAATTCTATTGTTTTGGTATCCGTATTATAGATGACAAGGCCTTCGGCCGTATTTGTGATGGCGTTGCGTGATGCAGTGTTCATCCGTGGGGGGAGAAAACCCTTGTTATTGGATTTTATATCGAGCATGGCCGAATTGTCGGGGTTGCTGCCGTCAGTGCTTATCCCGGCCTGGGCAACCAACCTGCCCGCATTAAGGAAAAGTGAGAACGCAAGGATGAGGGCAAAAACGCTTTTACTGCCTTTGTAATCCCTGCCAAAAAATAATTTTCTGATCATTGGATTCATAATGCCCGGGTTTTATTCATTTCTGATACATCGTACTGAAAAGGAAGTAGGGGCCTGGGATATATCGCTTCCGGCAATCAAGGCATTTGGCTGATAGTTATAGAGTATCAGTACATCTGCATAATCACCGCTGAAGGTGGAAGTCCAGAAATACCCGTGTGTTTTTAATTGGCTGAAAAAGTCGCCCCCTGCTCCGTTATAAACGGCTCCGCCCCCATATGCCGTGAATCCGCTGTTGTTGGTTGCGCTTGTGTTTGGCCAGCTATTCCAGTGTTCATAGCCGGTTTCTTTCAGGTGTGCGCCGGCAGTATCCTGTCCGTCGTAGTTGTCGATGAGCGTCTGGAATTCCGTGTCGGTCGGCAGACGCCAGCCATTTGGGCAAATACCCTGTGCATGTGGCCCATTTGAATATTGCATGGCTTCATCCCAACGGTAAAGGCCGCCGTAAATGTTACAGTTTTCAATTAAATCGTTGTAGCAGTATTTTTCAATAATGCCATTGTTGGTTTGATCGTTGCCCAGGTCGAGCCTGCTGCCTGTATTCAGGTTTGTCAGCATCCAGCACTGGTCCTGTATCTGAACCGTATTGTAAATATTGCCGTCGATATCGCTTACCTGGCTAAGCCCGCATTCAAAGCCGCCCGAGAGGCTTGTCCAGGCGGTGCCGTCAAATAGGTTCAATCCCTTCAGATCGGTGTTGTAAATAACCAGGCCCTCGGCAGGATCCGTGATGGCATCCCTTTCGGCGCTCGTCATGCGTGGTGGCAGCAAGCCTTTTTCCTCGCTTTTCACATCCAGTATGGCGGAGGAATGCGGATTACTGCCATCGGTGCTGATGCATATCTGGGCCACAGGCATGAGGGGGGTGAACAGGATGATCAGGAATGTTGTACAAAGATTTATTTTTTTCATTTTTGATGATCGTTTTTCAGCAGCGGGATGCAGCCGGGCTGTTGACGTTTGTAATATTCATTTTTGTATATATTTCCACAATAGGGTTTATATGGATTTGGGTTGCTGCTGCATGGCCAGGTCAAGTATCCTGAATTCACTGTAATTGTGGACCATTACCTTATCCCTGATCATGATGCTTGTTTCGTTCGTGGTATAATTGTCCTTACACCATGCCAGGAATTCAAGGATGCTGTTTTGTTCTCACTCGGCCACGATAAGTAAAACGTTATAATTAAGGTATTTCACGAATCCGAATATTTCGCGCTGCCGTGCCTGCCGGTAAATTGCAAAACGGTATGGTTTGCCGTACAGTTCTGCTCCGCTGACTTCAATCTCCACGTGTATTTTCATCTCTTCAGTATTATTGTTACAATGGTTGAAGAAAACAGGAACTCTTCAGCCATCAAGTCATATCTTTTTTCTCAGACGTTATGAACCAAAGGCACGCGCTCTGTTTCTCCATTTCGTGCTTTATTGTGTTTTAATTATCTTTCAGGTGATGTTTATCCTTTCATGTGTTAGTTTCAGGAAATACATGCCTGCAGGCAAATGACCTGTATTGATGCTTAGGCCTGCGATATTTTGCCGGGGAGGGTTTTTTTGCATGTCGATGAGTTCGGGATGCTCCGTACTGCTGATATAAATTCCTGCAGGAGTCCCTGTCACAATAGAATCATTATAACATGCAAGTGCAGTTATTTCGGGGATGGGTGGTACGATAATAGTTTCCCACGGTGGTTCGGCTTCATCGGTTTTTAACACCGAAACCCCTGGCATGCCGGGGGCAAATATCATGTTGTTATCAGCAGTGACGGAGAACACCACTCCTCCTTCCAATGCGGGAACTCTTTCCCACTGCGAATGGGATGAAGTGATGAAAGAGCAGAAAATCAGGAAGATAAGCAGTTTCCGGAATGATGAAATCCTGCATTGTTTCATGTCACATTTTTTGATGCGATAAAAATAGGTTCAGCCGGCCGGGGAAGCAAATTCCAGGCTATGACAAAGGTTGGACTTGTGCCGTTAAATATTCAGCATGAATTCGGTCATCTCCGTCTGGGAGTCGATGCTAAGTTTTTTCCGCAGGCGGTGCCGGCTTTTCTGCACGGCTGCAATGGTAACGTTTAAGATCTGGGCAATTTCGTTGGTGCTGAGATTGATCCGGTAGTAGGCACAGATTTTTTGTTCGCCCGGTGTAAGGTTGGGGAATCTTTCGGTGAGCTTGACGAAAAAATCGGGATGCACCTCTTCAAAATGCCGTTTGAACTGCTCCCAGTCGCGGTCGAGGTTCATATTGGCCTTCACGGTTCTGCGGATATTGCGGTAACATTCATCCGGCTCGTGGAGTTTTGATTTCGATGCCTGGTCAATTTCCTGCAGGATCGATTCCAGTATCTGGTTCTTGGTAGTTACCTGTATGGCCGTGGCGGCGAGTTTGCGGTTTTGTTCCTCCAGTTTGATTTTCTGAAGCCGGTTGATCTCCTGCTCGGCAAACACCTGGTCTTCGTAATATTTACGTTCCATTTCCTTTTTCTCAATCTCCATGGATTGAATCTGCTTTTGTTGCTCAAAAAGAGCGGTTTTTTGTTTCAGCAGGCGGTTCTTTGTCCGCATCAGAAAATAAAGCATGACCGTGAGCAGTACCAGGGTGAATACAGCCAGAAACAAAAAGCGTTGGGTGGTTTTATGTAACCTGATATCTTTACGGAGGATAATGTTTTCGCGTTCTTTTTTTTCCGTTTCGTATTTTGTCTCCATGTCGGCAATCTGCCTGCTACGCTCGATGTTAAACAAGCTGTCCTTGACGATGGTATAAGCATGGTAGGTTTCCAGTGCCTTCCTGAAATCACCGGTCGACCGGTAAAGTGAAGAAAGGATATTCAGGCATTGCATTTCCAGCGAATGCAGACCATTTTTCCTGCCGGTTTCCAGCCCTTTAAGGATGAACATTTCCGCACTGTCGGGCTTCCCCAGTAACTGATAAATTTTACCGATATTTTTCGATGTGTTGGAAATCCCATAACTATACGACATCCTTTCTGTGATCTTCAGTGATCTTAGATAATAATGCAGCGATTGCTGATAATCTTCCGTCTTCTCCATGATGAGCCCTATATTGTTATAGGTGCCCGCAATGGCAATGCTGTCGGCCAGCTCCATGTTCAGCTGTAATGCCTCCTCATAGATCTCCAGGGCCTCCCTGAAGCGCTCCTGCTCAATTCTGAGCAATCCCAGGTTGTTCAGGCATGCGGCAATGCCGGTGTTGTAATTCGTTTCCCGGCTTCGCCTGAGGGCATTGATGAGCATTTCTTCCGCCATATGGAATTTGTTCAGTTCGCGATAAACCGTTGAAAGATTGCTCAGGCATTTCATCAGTTGTTGCTGGTATTTAATATTTTCGGGTTCAATCCTGATCATTTTTTCTAAAGATCTTCTTTCTCTGATCAGCATTTCAAGTGCCTTGTCAAATTCACCCTGTTGGGAGTAAGCATTGCTGGCGTTTCCCGACAGCAGGGATATCCTGAAAAGCAATTCGAAGTTGGTAGTATCAGCTTGCCATAAATCTTCCAGTATTTTTATGGATTCTTGCAGGTAACCGATTGACAGACTGATGTTTCCCAGGTAATAATGTGAGATGGCAAGGGCATTCAGGGCATTGCTCAGCCTGAAGGGGTTCTCGTACTGCCTGGCCAGTTCAACGGCTTCTTTGGCAAAATCAAGGCTTTTGGTTGGTTCGGTATGTGAATTGAGCCTCGACAATTCATGAAGGATTTCAATACGCGCTTCCCCTTCTGTGTTTGCCAGAACCTGTTCGAGGCTGTCGGTTTCGGCTGTTCGTGCATGCACAGCCGTTAATCCGAGGATCAATATTAAAGTATTCAGATGAAAAAGAGCAATACAAGCCCTGGTGGCTGTTGAATTTTTCATGATAAATTAAGTTATTGGATCTTTTTAGCGTGTGAAAGGTAAGGAATAATTCATTTATATACGCAATAAAATATCATGGTATCAGTTTTAATACGTCAAATGGTGTTTGGCGAAGTATTTTTACCCTTGCATTTGTTGCCGTCCATTCCCCGGCAAAACGCATACCGCATGCTCCCGAAATAGCGGAGCCATTCTGTGGTTTCATGAAGTAATGTTCAATTTATGAGCGCAATGCAGGATTAATTTTATCGATTGTATCTGTTTTATTTACTTTGATATTGATTAATTGTTTTTACTTTTGTCAGACTCACAAATCTAAAATTATCATCTATGTCATTACTCATCAAAAAGGTGAACCGGGTTTCTTCCGGGGATAATATCATTTATCTGGTCAACAGGATCAAAGACCTTCACCGCAGCAAGCTTACCAGCGAAGAACAGGAATATGTCCGCAAACAGGTAAAAAAGGACGAAAAGGATCTTGTCAGTATCAACCGGCTCAACCAGTGGATTTTTGTGCAGGTTGTCAACAGGAAACGGCCTGTTTATAAAAGGCTTGAGGCTTTAAGAAAAGCCGGTGGCAAATTATGTGACCGGCTGAACAATCACAAGGCGGAGTCGGCTACCCTCATCGACTTTACCGGAGCTGCCAAAAGCATTATTCCCTTTATTGAGGGGATGGGTCTGGCGGCATACCAGTTCAACAAATATAAGACCGGCCCCGAAGGGGAAAAGGCGGCCTTTACTTTCAATGAGCTGAAGATATCGGCTTATGCCTTAAAGAAAGAAGACCTTGAAGAAATCAACATTCTTCTTGATGCCGTGAACAAATGCCGCGATCTGGTCAACGAACCGGTATGCAACCTCAATGCAGAGAAACTTGCAGAATCTTTCCGGGAAATGGGCGCTACCTGTGGGGCGCGTGTTGAAGTCATGGGCAAGAAAAAGATCGAATCGCTCAAGATGGGCGGCCTGCTGGCCGTGAACAGGGGGAGCTTCGACCTGCCAACCTTTACCGTGATGGAATGGAAACCCATCGAGCCGGTAAATGCAAAGCCTTATGTCCTGGTTGGGAAAGGTGTTGTTTATGATACCGGTGGCCTTAACATCAAAACGGGCAATTACATGGAAAACATGAAGAGCGATATGGCCGGAGCAGCTACCATGGCTGCCGTTCTCTACGCCGTGGCGCGTGCCCGCCTGAATGTGCACGTGATCGCCCTGCTCCCGGCTACCGATAACCGCCCCGACGGCAATGCATACGTAAGCGGCGATATCATTACCATGCATAATGGGATGACCGTGGAAGTGATCAATACCGATGCGGAAGGCCGCATGATCCTGGCCGATGCACTCAGCTATGCGAAAAAATATGAACCCGAACTGGTGATCGATGCTGCTACCCTCACCGGTGCCGCTGCCCGGGCTATTGGTAAATATGGCATTGTGGCCATGGAAGATGATGCAGAGAAACCCATGGCGGGGCTGAAAGATGCCGGCAATGACGTTTATGAGCGCATCGCCGAATTCCCGTTCTGGGATGAATATGCCGAGCTGATCAAGTCAGAGGTGGCCGATATGAAAAACCTCGGCGGGCCGGATGCCGGCATGATCACGGCGGGCAAATTCCTTCAGAAGTTTACCGATTATCCTTTTATCCACCTCGACATCGCCGGAACGGCTTTCTTTGAAAAGAAAGAGAATTATCATCCGGCTGGAGGAACAGGTATCGGCGTCAGGCTTTTATTCGAATTCCTGAAACGGATCGGCAGGTAATACGGTTCCGGAACTGCTCCCCGGCAAGGGGCACACCCGCTTTGCTTCTTAGGCAGTTTATGGGTCAGGCTGCCTGTTTCTTTGCTGCCCCTGACTGAGCGGCCGACTGCGATTATGTTTCCTGCAATGCCTGAACAGGATGTTTCTTGTGAGATGCCGGTTCCCGGTGAACCGATAATTCTTAACTTTGCAGCCTAAAAACAATAGCATGCAGAAGAATGACAGCCCCGATGCCGCTGACCCGAAGATAAGGGCAGGCATCACCCACGGCGACCTGAATGGGATCGGCTATGAGATCATCATCAAGGCCCTTTACGATCAGCGCACGATTGAATCATTTACGCCGGTTATATATGGCCTTTCAAAAGTCGCCTCCTATCATCGCAAGGTTCTTGATGTCAGTGATTTTAATTTTAACCTGGTAAGAAATGCCGCCTTTGCAAACCCCCGGCGTCCGAATATTGTAAACTGCTGCGAACAGGAAGTAAAGATCGATCTGGGAAAGTCGACATCCGTGGCAGGTGAAATGGCATTGCTTTCGCTCGAAATGGCCGTGAACGACCTGCAGGAAGGCCTGATCGATGTGCTGGTGACCGCCCCCATCAACAAAAAAAATATACAGTCAGATAATTTCCATTTTCCGGGGCATACAGAGTACCTCGCGGGGAAATTCGACGCCGAAGACGTGCTGATGCTCATGGTCAGCAATAAGCTTCGCATCGGTGTGGCCACCGGACATATTCCCCTGATGGATGTTTCAAAGCACCTGAGCAGGGAGTTGATCCTGAAAAAGCTTATGATCATGGAATATTCGCTGAAGCGTGATTTCAGCATTCCGAAACCCCGTATAGCACTGCTGGGACTCAATCCGCATGCCGGCGACGAGGGGCTGCTCGGGAAAGAGGAGCAGGAAATAATCATCCCGGCAGTGGAAGAAGCCTTTAACCAGGGAATTCATGCCTATGGACCCTATGCAGCCGATGGCTTTTTTGGTTCCTCTGCCTTTAGTGCTTTCGACGGCATTCTGGCCATGTACCACGATCAGGGTTTGATCCCCTTTAAAGCCTTGTCATTTGAACACGGAGTGAATTTCACGGCAGGATTACCCGTTGTACGCACCAGCCCGGCACATGGTACTGCCTATGAAATTGCAGGGAAAAACCTTGCTTCGGCCGAATCGATGCGCTCGGCCATCTTCCTGGCCTGCGATATTTTCCGGAACCGGAAAATGTTTGACGAAACGAGTCTGGATCCATTGAAAATAATTACAACGGGAAATGAGAACGGAGAAAACTGATCCGGCTGAAATGGCAAGGCGACCGGCCTGAAAAATTTCACCTCCCGTCATAAAATATTATAGAATGTTTTCTGTTTTACAGACACATGATTGCACGGTTTAATAGCCGGTAATTACGGGAAATATTCCACGATCATCATAACAGTATGTTTAAAGTTAACGAAATAGCAGCGATCACCGGCGGTGAGCTGATCCGGAAAAGCAATAATAACCCTGAGATCACCGATATCCTGGTCGACAGCAGGCGGCTGATATCCCCTGAGGGCTGTGTGTTTTTTGCATTGCAGGGCAGGCAAAAAAGCGGGCATGATTATATCCCTGAATTATATGAAAAAGGGATCAGGGTTTTTGTTGTCAGCTCGGCCAGGTTTGAGCCGGACGATTATCCGGGAGCCAGTTTCATCCTGGTGAAAAACAGCCTTTCGGCCCTGCAGGCACTGGCAGCGGCGCACCGGAAACGCTTTAACATCCCGGTAATTGGCATTACGGGAAGCAACGGCAAGACCATCATCAAGGAATGGCTGTTCCAGCTTCTCCAGCACCACTATAAGATCGTAAGAAGCCCCAAGAGCTATAACTCTCAGGTTGGCGTGCCATTGTCGGTCTGGCAAATGGAAGCCGCCAACGATCTGGCCATTTTTGAAGCTGGCATTTCCAGACCTGATGAAATGGAAAAATTGCAGGCAGTGATCCGCCCGCTTATCGGTGTGTTCACCAATATTGGCGAAGCCCACAGCGAAAATTTTATCAGCCTGAACCAGAAGGTCGGCGAAAAGCTGAAACTATTTACCAAGGTCGATACCCTGATCTATTGTGCCGATCATGCACCCATACAGGAAGTTTTGTTCAGGTCGCAGATGCTCGAGACCATCAACTCCTTTTCATGGAGCAGGAAACAACCAGCCGATCTGGAAGTAAAGGATGTGAGAAAGACCGGACTGGAATGCAGCGTGATCAAGGGAGTGTATAAAGGGGAATCGATCGGCATCGAGATACCGTTTATTGATGATGCTTCCATCGAAAATGCCATCCACTGCTGGGCGGTGTTGCTGCATTTGGGTGTTGCTGCAGAAGATATTGCCGGGGGAATGAAAAAGCTCCAGCCCATCGCCATGCGGCTGGAAATGAAGGCGGGGATCAATCATTGCACCATCATCAACGACAGTTATAATTCCGACATTAACTCCCTCAGTATTGCCATTGATTTTCTGAACCAGCAGTCGCAAAAAAGAAAACGCACCCTCATCCTTTCCGATATCCTGCAAAGCGGCAAGGATGCGGAAGAACTCTACGGGGAGATAGCCGCCATCCTGAAACAAAAGGATATCAGCCGTATTATCGGCATCGGCCCCGCCATATCACGGCAGGCCGAATTGTTCGACATGGAAAAGACTTTCTTTCCCTCTACGGAAGAGTTCATGCGCAAGTATTCATTCACCCTTTTCAATAATGAGACCATATTGTTGAAAGGGGCAAGGATGTTCGAGTTTGAGCAGATCAGCAAAGCCTTGCAGCATAAGTCGCACGAAACGGTCCTGGAGATCAACCTGAATGCCATGGTCAGCAACCTGAATTACTACCGCTCAAAGATCAGCCCGCTCACAAAGATCATGGCCATGGTAAAGGCTTTTTCATACGGTAGCGGAAGTTATGAGATTGCCAACCTGCTGCAGTTCCACCGTGTCGATTACCTGGCTGTTGCCTATGCCGATGAGGGGGTTGAGTTGAGAAAAGCCGGGATCATTGTGCCGATCATGGTAATGAATCCCGAAGAACACAGCCTCGATGCCATGATACAGCACGGGCTTGAACCCGAGATCTATAATTTCCGTATCCTTGGATTGCTGGAGCGGGCCATCAAAAAAAATATACTGCCGAGCAACAAGCCTGTTAAGATCCATATTAAACTGGAAACGGGAATGCACAGACTGGGTTTTGAGGCCGGTGAACTCGACCGGCTGTCAGAAAGGATCCGCAATAACCGCCGCTTGTATGTACAGTCGGTTTTTTCACACCTGGCGGCCAGCGACGATCCCGGCAGCGATGCTTTTACCCGGGCCCAAATTGAAAGGTTCAGGGAGATGGCCGACGGTTTCTGCAGCGGCATCAGCCACAGGGTGCTGCGACACATCCTCAACTCGGGCGGCATTACACGTTTTACTGATGCGCATTTCGACATGGTCAGGCTCGGGATCAGCCTCTATGGCGTGGCTTCCCATCCGGGTGATGAAGGCGTGCTGGAAAATGTCAGCACCCTGAAATCGATCATCTCACAGGTAAAAGACGTCAGGGCCGGTGAAAGGGTGGGCTACGGCGAAGTGATACCTGGGCACGATGCCCGCATTGCCGTTGTGCCTGTGGGATATGCCGATGGCCTCGACAGAAGGCTCGGCCACGGCAGGGGCTATCTCCTGGTGAACGGCCATCCCGCTCCCATCGTGGGAAATATCTGCATGGATATGTGCATGCTCGATATTAGCGGTACGGAAGCCCGTGAAGGCGATGAGGTGATTGTTTTCGGCGACGGGCGCACCGTGAGCGAGCTGGCCATCGACCTGGGAACCATTCCCTATGAGGTGATGACTTCCGTATCGGGACGTGTGAAACGGGTTTATTTCCAGGAGTGATGTTCCGGGTATCCGGATGCTTGCTGTTAATATCTGAGTATGCAGCCCCCCCATGAAAACCCTACGCCGAAGCCGGCAAGCACCAGGGTATCGCCTCTTTTTACGCGTCCATCGGCGATGGCGTGGTAAAGCGCAATGGGGATGGTGGAGGAAACGGTGTTCCCGCAATCTTCCAGATGGTAAAGGCATTTGCTCTCAGGCACCTTCAGTTTCCTGAATATGCTTTCGAGGATGATGCGGTTGGCCTGGTGCAGCACGTAGAGGTCGATGTCGTCTTCGTTGAGCCCGGCTTTGCCGAGAAGTTCCCGGATCATTTGCGGGGTTTTTTCGACCGAGAAGGTGAATACGGCAGCCCCGTTCATGTAAAAGTTCCGGTCGTTCCTGAAATTGCCGTTTGCATCCGTATAGTCCGTGGCAGGGTATACGTGGGTCGGATAACGCGCTCCGCCGTGCTTAATGATGATGGCATCGTAACCTTTCCCGTCGGTGCCGAAAGCAAATGGCCCGATGCCGGCATCCTCATCCCCGCTCACTGAGATCAGGCTGGCAGCAGCCCCGTCGCCAAAAATGGCGCGGTTGCTTTTGTCGGCGGGATGGATCTTCTGGGAGATGGTGACGGATGTGAGCAGCAACACATTTCTTGCGTTGCCGGTGGCGATCAGCCCGTTGGCGATGCTCAGACCGTAGATATACCCGGTGCATCCCTGGTTGAAGTCGAGGGTTCCGGCAGTTTCGGGGATGCCAAGGCGCTCCTGCAGCAGGCATGAGGTGGAAGGGGTGATGTAATCGGTGCCCTGCGTGCAGAACAACAGATGATCGATGTCGGCAGGACTGAACCCATGTTCGTCGAAAAGCTTCATGGCTGCCTTGAAGGCAAGGTCGGCAGCAGTCTCTTCACTCCCGGCAACGTACCTTTTCTTTACGCCGGTAAGCCTTGTGAGGTCATCGATCTTCAGGCCGGGGAATTCCCTGGCCAGGTCGTCGTTTGTCACGGCCTTCGGGGGCAGGTAATAGCTGATGGCTTTTATTTGGCTTTTCATGTTTGCTAATGTCACCGGGTTGCGTCCATATATTTCTGACGGTAAAGAGCAGCCTTTTCCGTATCTCCCTTTTCAAGATAGTACTGGCCCAGGAAGCTGAACACTTCGGGCCGTGCGTTGCGTTTGGCGGCTTCCTCATAGCTTTCGATGGCTTTGAGTGTGTCGCCGCTGACCATATAATAATTTCCGAAACTGACGTAGGGCAGGGCTTCATTGGGGTCGATGCGGATGATCTCCTGGTTCAGCTTCAGCGCTTCCTGTACTTCGCCCTGCATAAACCTGAGGTCGGCCAGGCGTGAGCGGGGGTTGATAATTTTCGGGTTGTATTGGATGCAGCGCTCATAGTAATAGGTGGCAGAATCGATCATGCCGGTATATTCATATGTCAACCCCAGGTTAAAGAGGGCTTTGCCGTCTTCCGGATTGAGTCTGATGGCCTTGCTGAAAGTGGCAGCCGCTTTTTGCTTGAATTCGAGGAAGCGTGCCGTATCGCCGGCGGCAAGCAGGTGCTCGGCAATGCGCGGGTGGTTATAGATCATCCCCAGGTTGGTCCAGGAAGATGCATGCCCGGGCCATATTTCCACTGCACGTTCGAAGTGGCCGATGGCCTTCTCAATGTCGGGCATCAGGAATTTTGCAACATTCACCGGTTTGGAAAGCTCCTGGTTTATCTGCTTCATGATCATGGTGCCCATCATGTCGTGGGCCTTCACGCTTTGGTCGAGGTATTTCATGTCGGAACGGTACAGGCTCATATCCGAATACCAGCGTTTGTTCCTGTTGATGGTCTTGTAAGAATAGGGGGCCAGGATCAGCACTGTTAGCAGCATCACGAGAAAGATCCTGATTGGCCTATTAACGGCTGATTCGGGTTTGGCCTTGAAAAGTTTAAAGATGAGCCAGGCCAGCACCATCACAAAGCCAAGTGAGGGCACCAGCAGGAAGCGTTCGCCGATGATCCCCGGTACCGGTGAAACGATGTTGCTGAACATGGCAATGGTGAACAGGTAAAAAAGGATGGCGTAGGCCATCACGTGCTTTTCCCTGAATTTCCATATGGCAAGGGCCAGGATGCCGGCATGAAACAATATGGAGAGGATAACCCATATGTTCCCGAGGTTCACCACGGGTATCATGTTATAACCGTAATAGTACAACAGCGGGTGGGGGACGAGCAACAGCCTGAAATAATAGCCGAGGCCGTACATGCCGGTTCCCAGTATGTTCCAGAAATTATCCTCGAAATAAAGCGGGTTTTCGATCATCGAAAACGCTCTTGCCCGCTCAAGGAAAAAGAAAGGCACCATCCCGCCCAGGATGATCATGGCCGTGAGCAAGCCGGAAATGATCCCGATCCTTTTCAGTTTCATATCCGTGAAAAAATAAAGGGTGAGCGGGAATACAAACCAAAAAGAGAGTGCCGTCGGCTTTGCCAGGAACGCAAGCACATAACTCAGCAGGCCTGCAATCAGAAAAACGACCCGGTTCCTGTCGTGGTAGGTCAGCAGCATCCGAAGGCACAGCAGCGACAGCAGCATGCTCAGCAGTTCGTCCCGGTTTTTGAGGCTGGCCACCACTTCGGTATGTACGGGGTGTGCCGCAAACAGGAGGAGGATCACAAAGGGAAACCACATGGAATAATCCCTGAACAGCCTTCGCAGGATGTTGAAAAGCAGCAGCAGAAGGGCCATGTAGACGAGTACGTTGATCAGGTGCCCGATGCGGGGGTTAAGCCCGAACAGGGTATATTCAACGGCAAATATGAGGCGGGTGAGGGGCCTGTATCCGTATGACTTCTCAGGTCCGTCGGGGCCGCTCCGGCTGGTATAGGTGCTCGTGAAGATATCGCCGATGCTTTTCACCCCTTTTTCAACCAACTGCGAATTCTTTCCCTTGATGATGTAGTCGTCGAGCGAGTACTGGTTGTTCAGGGTGTTGCCGTAGAGGATGAAGGTATAGATAACAATGATGCCATAAAAGATAAGTCTGGCGGTTCTGTTCCTGTTTCCGGAACCTTGCATTTCCGTTGGTGCAGATTTGATGTTTCCCATGCCGGTATCTTGAAGTTCAATTAGTAAGCCAGGGCAAAAATACGTAATTCGTTCTTTTTGTGCAGTTTTTTAACAAGGCTTAACAGTCGGCATCATAAAACCTTCATGGCGAAGGCTTCGATGGCCTGCAGGCAGGTCTTTCTTGCTTCGATAAAACCCATATGCCCGACGCCGCCGAGTATGATCACTTCGCTCCTGGCGGGAAGGGCGGCCTGGGCAAGTGTTTTTTCGAAGGGGATGCGGCTGTCGTTTTTGCCGAGGATGAACATGACGGGGATGCGGGTGTTGACAAGCAGATCGAATTTATCGGTTCTGTATTTCATTCCTTCCAGTGCGGCGATGACGGCTTGCGGCGATGTGTTCATCGCGATTTCCTGCATGCGGCTGATCTCTTTTTCATAGCGTGGGACATTGGCGGGTGCAAAAAGATCGGGGAAGAAACCGAAGATAAAATTTCCGTGGTCGGAACGTACTGCCTCAATGGCCCGGTTGCGGTTCAGCTTGGCTTCGGGCGTGTCTGCTGCGGCATGTGAGTGGAAGAGGCACAGGCCCCTGATCCTGCCCGGATATTTCTCGGCAAAGGCCAGGGCCACATAGCCGCCCATCGAATGGCCGGCCATCAGGCATTGATTTACTTCGAGTTGTTTCAGTATCTTGTTTACCACCCTGGCCATCTGTTCCATGAGGTGTACCTGTCCCAGGCATTCGCTGTGGCCGAATCCCGGGAGGTCGGGGGTGATCACACGGAATTTCTTTGACAGTTTATCCCTGAAGTAGTCCCACATGCGCATGTCTTCGAGGAATCCGTGAAGCAATACGATGACCGGGCCCCGGCCGGTATCGCGGTAGCTGATCTTTTTCTTTTTATAAATTACCTCCCCTTTCATGTTTGCCTGTGCTGCTGATCATGCTTTTCGCTTTTTTTCGCTTTTTCCCTGTCAAGCGCCATCCGGATATGCAGGGGGACATTGACCAGTGCGATCAGGGCAAAGCCCGCGATGGCCGGATATATGGCCAGTTCCCTGTTTGTAAAATATAATGCCGCTGTTGCAAGCACCATAAGGCCTGCCAGTATGCGGACGATTGTCATGAGCCGGATGGCTTTTTTCGGATTTTTCATCAGATGGTCTCCTGCCTGTTTGTTAAGTTGCCATTGACTGACGACGGGCCAATTGACCGCCATGCAGCGAGTGCGGCATGCCTGCCATTAACCGGCCATAGTGGCTTCTACTTCGGCTACGGTCTTCGGGATGGGTTTTCCCAGCACACGGTAGCTGCTTTCGGTAACCAGGATGTCGTCTTCGATCCTGATGCCGCCGAAGTCCTTATAGGTTTCAACTTTATCGTAGTTGATGAAGGCACTGAACTTATTTTCTTTTCTCCAGAGGTCGATCAGGGCGGGGATGAAATAGATGCCCGGTTCGTCGGTAAGGACGAAGCCCGGCTCCAGCTTCCTGGCCATTCGCAGGAAGGCGAGGCCAAACTGATCGCTCCTCCGGATGCTGTCGTCATAACCCACATATTTTTCTCCAAGCCCTTCCATATCGTGAACATCCAGGCCAAGCATATGTCCCAGTCCATGGGGAAAGAAAAGGGCATGGGCGCCTTGTTTTACGGCTTCTTCGGTATCACCCTTCATGATACCCAGTTCTTTCAGTCCGCCGGCGATGGTGCGGGCAGCCAGCAGATGGATGTCTTTGTAATACGCACCCGGCCTGATGGCTTCGATGGATGCCATATTGGCCTTGAGAACGATCTCGTAGATCTCTTTTTGGCGTGTGTTGAATTTGCCGCCCACGGGAACCGTACGGGTAATGTCGCTGGCATAGTGCAGTGCCGATTCGCAGCCTGCGTCGGTCACCATCATGCGTCCCTGGCTGAGTACGTTGTCATGGTGGTGGTTATGCAGTGTTTGCCCGTCGACGCTGAGAATGACAGGGAAGGAAACAGGTCCGCCATTTGCCAGGGCGATGCCTTCGATGGTTCCTGCAATTTCCTGTTCCACCCGGCCCGGCATGGCCATTTTCATGGCGGTGGTGTGCATGATATAGGCTACGTCGACTGCCTTTTCGATCTCGGCGATCTCGTCATCGTCCTTGGCCGAACGCATTTTTACCACGGCCCTGATCAGTTCTTCCGAGATGAAAGCCTTGATATCGCCGTGGTTTTTTCCGAATACTTTTTCCAGAAAGAGCCAGTGGTCGCCACGGTAGGGTGGCAGCAGGTGCACCTTTCTTCCGCCTGCCAGGGCAGTCTGAACGTAACCGGCCAGGTTTTTCCTTGAAAGCGTATGTGTGGTTCCGCATCCGGCGGCCTGTTCCTTTACCGAAGGCTGTGGCCCCATCCAGATGATGCCGTCGATGGTGATATCATCGCCCACAAGGATGTCTTTTCCTTCATCCACATCCATGATCCCCGATAAGCCGTCGTGGTCGTGGCCGAAATAATAAAGGAAATCACTGTCCTGGCGGTAATGGTAAGTATTGGCGGGATAATTCATCGATGCCTCGTCATTTCCCGGTAACAATACAATGCCTCCCGAAAGCATGCTTCTCAATTGTTGGCGTCGGGCTTTATAAACTTCTGCATTAAACATATGATATTTTTTTTCATGGTTTCTTCTACCGGCAAAGGTAGGAAAAATCAGAGCCGGAATGATGGTTTTCGTTAAATTCAAATGGTTAAATGCCTGCCCCGAGAATCGGCGGCCTGCCCCGAGACCTCGTGGGTTTCAGTGTTTCAGTGCCTGCCCCGATTACTCGGTAGTTAAAGGGTTAAAAGGGGTACGAGGGACGAGGGACGGGGGACGAGGAAATGAGCAATTTCTCTTAGTTTTTGATAACGACCGTTCCGGCTACAGTTCAGATTTCAGATTTCAGATTTTAGATTTCAAATGGCCAATCTTCCGCGCAGCGGAAGCAAGGGGGGTACGAGGGACGAGGGACGAGGAAATGAGCAATTTCTCTTAGTTTTTTGATAACGACCGTTCCGGCTACAGTTCAGATTTCAGATTTCAGATTTTAGATTTCAAA
>CAYOLA010000071.1:0-12932 GCA_964404735.1 uncultured Bacteroidales bacterium | reverse complement strand
GCCAGGTTGAAGGCTTTCCTGATCAGTTTCCTGTCTTCAGGCTTACCCCGCTTGGACCATACCCTTAACAGGTTACGGTAGCGGTTAAGAATTTCCGAGTTTTCTTTTTCCGGGTTGGGAGTATACATTACTTCCATGCCTTATCAATAAGCTATGACAAAATTACGTTAAAATCTCATATTCTTTGCCTGTTCCCGGCCACTTATTGTTATTATTGCTATTTTTGGAATAAACTGAAACCCGATCCTATGCTATGAAGCGGCTGATCCTGTTTTTTACGGCCATATTGTTTCTGGCCCCTGCATTGCTGGCAACGCATCAGCGTGCGGGAGAGATCACTTACAGCTATGTGGCAGGCCTCACCTACGAGATCACCATCATCACATACACCCGTACTTCGGCCCCCGCCGACAGGCCCTGGCTTGAAGTATCGTGGGGAGACGGCAGCAGCAGCGAGTTACCCCGGACCCAAAAGATAAATTTCGGCAACGACATCAGCAAAAACGTATACGCCTATGTTCCTGAGCAGGGGGCCACACAGGCACGCCACACCTATTCATCGCCGGGAACCTATAAAATTTCGGTGGAAGATCCCAACAGGAACTTTGGCGTAATGAATATCCCAAATTCGGTAAATGTTCCCCTGTACATCGAGACCATATTGACCATCAACCCCCTGCTGGGGATCAATAATTCACCGGTACTGCTAAATCCACCCATCGACAACGGCTGTGCACAGCAAGTATACATTCACAACCCGGGAGCGTATGATGTTGACGGCGACAGTTTGGCATACAGCCTCATCGACTGCCGTGGGGCGGGGGGGCTGCCGATACCGGGTTATACCCTTCCGGTAGCCACCGACAGCATCAGCATCAACCCTGTAACCGGCGACCTTTTCTGGATAAAGCCACCCATGCAGGGAGAATTCAACATAGCCATCCTGATAGAAGAATACCGGAACGGGATAAAGATCGGTAGTGTAACACGCGACATGCAGATCACCATTGTGGGCTGCAATCATCAGCCACCTGTGATCCATCCCATTGCCGACACCTGCGTGGAAGCCGGCGATACGCTCGTAATTGAGATCATGGCCACGGAACCCGACAACCATCTTGTGGAACTCAGCGGAACGGGCGGGCCTTTTGCGGTTGCAGAAAGCCCGGCATGGCTTTCGCCCGACCCTGCCGTAGGACGCGACACCGTCAGGGCCACCTTTACCTGGCCAACGGTGTGCAACCATATCCAAAAGCAACCCTATTACGTATATTTCAGGGCCGAAGACGATGGCAGCCCGGTAAACCTTGTCGACCTTAAAACCGTTGCCATCACGGTGATCGGGCCGGCTCCGAAAGGGCTGACAGCCGAAGCGGCCGGCAACAGCTTTCGCCTGAGCTGGAACAAGAGCCCCTGTCCGAAAGCAAGCAAATACAAGCTCTACCGGAGAATCGGCTTTTACGGTTTTGTGCCCGGGTATTGCGAAACAGGCGTTCCCGCTTATACAGGATACAGCCTTATTCATACAAGCGGATCGGCTATAGACACAACCTATGTGGACCCGGGCGGGCCGGGCGGACTCATCAACGGGCTTGATTATTGCTACATGGTGGTGGCAGTCTTTGCCGATGGTGCCGAAAGCTATGCTTCCGAAGAGGTTTGCGCCCAGCTAAAACGTGACCTGCCGATCATCACCAATGCCGGTAACGACAGCAATGCGCTTGAAATCGGACATGCATGGGTGGCTTGGTCGAAACCAACCGAACTTGATACCATACAAATACCGGGACCCTATTCATATGAACTTTACCGGGCACCCGGAATAAACGGGCAGGAATTTGCATTTACTGAAAGTTTTGCGGGGCTTAACGATACGACCTTCCTCGACCCCGGAGTGAACCTTAACGAGGACAACACAGCATACAACTACAGGGTAGACCTTTACAGCCAGAGCTATGGTTACATCGGGTCAAGCCGGGATGCCAGCACCATTTTCCTGGATATATATGAAACCGACCTGAGGCTTGAACTCAACTGGAGCCTTGACGTCCCCTGGGTCAACGACAATTATACCCTTTACAGGAAAGCACCGGGAGAAACCGTATTCGAAGAAATCACCTCAACGGCAAATACTTTTTATGCCGACACAGGGCTCGTGAACGGGGATGAATATTGTTATTATGTGATGAGTTCGGGGAGTTACGGCACCGAGGGATTGGTGGATCCCATCATCAATTTTTCGCAAATTGATTGTGGCATCCCGCTTGACAATGTAGCGCCATGTCGGCCCGTACTGGATGTGTACACCAATTGTACGCTTCTTCACAACAGACTCCGCTGGAACAACAGTGCCCTGGCAGATACCTGCGATGCCGACATTGCCCTATATTACATCTATTACCGTGCCGGGCAGGAAGCAGACCTTTCATTGCTCGACTCAGTCGCACAAAGCAGTGGCGACAGCCTCACATACATCCACGAAGGGGTAACCCTGGGTTGCTATGTCGTGAGTGCCGTCGATTCGGCCGGCAACGAAAGCGAATACAGCAACATCGTTTGTACTCCGGGCTGCTCAGGCTATCGGCTTCCGAATGTATTTACACCCAATGGCGACCAGCACAACGACTATTTCACGCCTTTCCCCGAATCCCTGGGTGGTGTGGAAAAGATAGCGATAAGGATCTTTAACCGATGGGGATTGCTGGTCTTTGAAAGCAGCGACCCCATGATCAACTGGGACGGGCGTAACCAGCAAACCAACAGGGATTGCCCCGAAGGCACATATTTTTACGTTTGCGAAGTATATGAAAAAACCCTGTCGGGACTCGTGCAGAGAACCTTACAGGGTTCGGTCACCATTCTCAGGTAACATATTATTTATTAACTGCAAACGGCAGTTTTTGGGCTTTCAGGATCAGCTTTTGGGCTTTTCAAATGTACCAAGTATCGTGATCAGGTCAACCACCCGTTGGGAATATCCCCATTCATTGTCGTACCAGTTGAGGGTTTTCACGATGCGTTTTCCCAACACCCTGGTATATTCGGGGTCGTAGATGGAGCTGTAGGGGTTCCCGACGATGTCGGACGAAACCACTTTCTCATCGGTGTAAAGCAGGATATTCTCAAGCTTTTTGGTTTTGGATGCGATGCGTACGGCAGCATGGATATCTTCAACCGTCACATCTTTTTCAACTTCCACCACCAGGTCGACCACAGAACCATCGGGAACGGGTACCCTGGAGGCCATACCGTCGAGCTTCCCTTTGAGTTCAGGAATTACCTGGCCAACTGCCTTGGCGGCTCCTGTTGTTGTGGGGATGATATTTTCGGCGGCGGCACGTCCGCGGCGCCAGTCTTTATGCGGCACATCGGCCAGGCGCTGGTCGTTGGTGTATGCATGCGTGGTTGTCATCAACCCTTCCTTGATGCCAAATGAATCGTGCAGGACCTTGGCCATGGGAGCCAGGCAATTGGTAGTACAACTGGCATTGGAGATGATCCGGTGTTCGGGTTTGAGGTCATCATCATTCACGCCCAGCACTACCGTGCAGTCGATCTCATCCTTTGCGGGCACAGTCAGTATCACCCTTCCGGCACCGGCATTCAGGTGCATTTCAAGTTGCGCGCGTGAACGGAATATTCCCGTTGCCTCCACCACTACATCGATATTAAGTTCTTTCCAGGGCAGTTCTTCGGGATTGCGGATACTCAACATCTTCACGTTCTCGTATGGGGTGATCAGCATGTCGTTCTCCAGGGTAATATCCTGGCCGAAGCCTGACATCACGGTGTCATATTTCAGGAGGTAGGCCAGCACCTCGTTATCAAAAAGATCGTTGATGGCGATCACGTCAATGTCTTCCCTGGCGTTGAGGATCCTGAACACTGAGCGTCCGATCCTTCCAAATCCGTTTATTGCTACTCTCATTTTGAGCCTCCTTTCTTGTCTAATTCATGATAGCCCAGCATCAGGTCTTTGATCCTGCATGCCGTGGCAAGTGCGGTATGATACCAGGTGAGTGTTTTCACCATGCGTCCGGGCGATTTCATTGTTGCCCGGGCATCGAAATTCACCGAATGTTTATCGCCGATCACATCGGTTGAAACGATGGGATCGTTCACAACGCGAACCACATCCGGGTGTTTTTTGGCGTAATCGGCCACGGCCTTGTTGATCGCGTCCGTGCTGACGCCTTCCTGCTTCAGTACCGTGGTAAGGTCGAGCAGCGAGCCATTGGGCACGGGCACGTTCAATGCCGAGCCTTCTATCCTGCCCTTGAATTCGGGCATGATATGCTGTATCCACCGCGGGCTGGGTGTTTCGTTGGGTATAATGTTTTCCGCTGCCGAACGGCTCCTCCTGAAGTCTGTCCCGGCCTTGTCGCGCAGAGGCTGGTCAGAAGTATAGGAATGCACGGTTGTAAGCATGGCGTAATCTACGCCAAAAGCCTCATCGAGGATTTTCAGCAACAGTGAGGTTGCGTTGGTGGTGGCCGATCCGGCCGAAACCATACGGTCGGAAGCCTTCATGGTATGGTCATTCACCCCTTTCACCACAATGCGGTCGATCTCATCAACCGGAAGCATGGTCAGTATCACGCGATCGGCTCCGGCTTTGATATGGCGCTCCATGTCTGCCCTTTTCTTATACATGCCTGTGCCGTCAATGGCGAAATCAACATCAAAAACATCCCATTGCACGTCACCGGGTTCAAAATGCCTGCCCTGGATCATGCGGGCCCTGCCACTTTCTGATACCAGAAAATTCCCTTCGAGCTTCACATCAATCCCTCCCTTGGTCTCTGCCCTGAGCAGATACTCAAGGACATCGGGCCGCCCCAGATCGGCGATGGCCACGATCTCTATTCTGTCATCGTTAAGGCACTGGCGGTAGATATGCCTGCCGACCTCACCGAATCCCATAATTCCTACTCGGATCTTGTTCATTATTATAATTTTAATTGTTAATATCTGGCCCGGAAAATGCCGGGCTTTTCATATCGTCTGCCAATATCAACGAATCAAACGGATATTGGTTCAGAAACGGACTGCAAAATTAATATTAATTTTCATGCCCTACAATTTATCATAACATTAATTACCAAGCTTTAAAGCCTGTTTTAAATATCTTTTACGAATCATAATTATGCGTATTTTTGCGGGCATGAAAAACACCAGGAACTTCTGTATCATTGCCCACATCGACCATGGTAAAAGTACGCTGGCCGACCGGTTGCTGGAGTTTACCGGCACGATCAGCGGGCGCGAAATACAGGAACAGGTACTGGACGACATGGAGCTGGAGCGTGAGCGCGGCATCACCATCAAAAGCCACGCCATACAGATGAATTATGAGCATGAGGGAGCCGTTTACAAGCTCAACCTCATTGACACCCCCGGCCACGTTGATTTTTCCTATGAAGTATCGCGATCGCTGGCCGCATGCGAAGGGGCGCTACTGATCATTGACGCCACACAAGGCATTCAGGCACAGACAATCTCCAACCTTTACCTGGCCATTGAGAACGACCTGGCCATTATTCCTGTTATCAACAAAATGGATCTGGAAGCTGCCATGCCCGAAGAGGTAAAAGACCAGATCGTCGACCTGATCGGCTGCCGCCGCGACGAGATCATCGAAGCCAGTGGCAAAACAGGCTATGGCGTAGACCGGATACTGGAAACTATCGTGGAAGTAATACCTCCTCCCGCCGGCGACCCCGCTGCACCCCTGCAGGCTTTGATCTTCGACTCCATATTCAACTCTTACCGGGGGATTATCGCCAATATCCGGATCATGAACGGAACCCTTAAAAAAGGGGATTTCGTAAAATTCGTCAATACAAAGAAGGAATACGACGCGGATGAGATCGGTGTGCTGAAGCTGAAACGCGAAGAAAGAAATGAGCTGTCGGCCGGTGATGTCGGCTACATCATTTCCGGGGTAAAACTATCAAAGGAAGTACGCGTGGGCGATACCATCACACATGTTGAGAGGCCCTGCGAAAAAAGTATTGAAGGCTTTGAAGTGGTCAAGCCCATGGTCTTTGCCGGCATCTACCCCGTTGATGCAGATGATTACGAAGAATTGCGCGCTTCCATCGAGAAACTCCAGCTCAACGACGCTTCGCTTACGTTCGTGCCCGAATCCTCCGCTGCCCTTGGATTTGGCTTCAGGTGCGGCTTCCTGGGGCTTCTGCACATGGAGATCATCCAGGAAAGACTCGACCGCGAATTCGACATGAACGTGATCACCACAGTGCCCAACGTGTCATACAAGGTGGCCAGCCATAAAGGTGAATATACTGAAGTGCACAACCCTTCCGGCCTCCCCGACCCCAAATACATCGACCACATCGAAGAGCCTTATATCATCGCCCAGATCATTTCCAAGAGCGAGTATGTGGGCTCGGTCATGAAACTCTGCATCGATAAGAGGGGAACACTTAAAAATCAGGTTTACCTGACCAGCGACCGCGTGGAGATCACCTTTGAGATGCCGCTGGGCGAGATCGTTTTCGACTTTTACGACAAGCTAAAGAGCATTTCGAAGGGATATGCCTCCTTCGACTACCACCAGTCGGGATACAAAGTAGCCAATCTTGTGAAACTTGACATATTGCTGAACGGTGAGTCGGTAGATGCGCTTTCCACCCTGATCCACCGCGACAATGCCTATGATTTTGGCAAGCGCATGTGTGTAAAGCTTAAGGAACTCATCCCGCGTCAGCAATTTGACATCGCCATACAGGCTGCCATCGGAGCCAAAGTGATCTCGAGGGAAACGGTCAAGGCGCTGAGAAAGGACGTAACAGCCAAATGCTACGGAGGTGATATCACACGTAAGCGAAAGTTGCTCGAAAAACAGAAAAAAGGCAAGAAGCGGATGCGACAGGTCGGTAATGTTGAGGTGCCACAACAGGCCTTCATGGCCGTCCTTAAACTTGATTAATAAGCCTGCCCGTATCCGGCATCACAAGGATCCAATTTCCTTGTTGGGTTAAGAACTGAAAGTCCGTAATTTATATTGCTGTTTTTTCCGATAAAGTGAACTTTAATCATATCCTTTTAAAGGCAACGATCTGGTCGTTCACGCAAGGAAGCGAATAACCATTTTCCTCAGTCATACACCAACCACAGGTTTTATCCGTTTTAAAAAGTATCCTGCGGTACCAGGCTTCGCATTAATCGCAGGCAGTTGATGACCAAAACATCCTTATCATCCTCTTAGCGTAAAAGTTAACATTGTTTTCAAGATATCCGCTGGGAACAGAATTACTGCCGGCTTTGGATGATGTTGAATGAGAGATCGGTAAAAACAAGGTTAAGGGGCACAATACAGCTTGTTGGAGCAGCCGGAAGTACTCAGCAGCCGCCCTTGATTTCAATCGCCTTCGGTTTTGGAGGAGCATTGATGTTCTTCAATGAACTCACCAGGTCGAGCATTTTCAGGGCTGTTACCTGTCTGAAATGAAAAACATCCAGTTGTGCCTTGGTAGGATTTTCTGGCGGGGGTTCAATACCCGAGAACATTTTTTTAAATTCCTGTGCGCTTTCACGCAATATATAATTCTCTGATCTGCCAATATATTTGGCTTTGAGGCAGGCCATCCTGACCAGGGTATCATTATCGGCATAAAAGATATTGGTCCTCATATTTTGTTTGAACAAAGCGGTATGCTGTCTTTCCATGATGCGTTCGAAGGGAATGTTGATGGCCAGCGGAATATGGTATTCTTCATATTCTTCCGGTGAACGAACATCGATAATATTCATGGTATAATGATGACTAACGATCTCGTTGGCGAGCTTATCGGCCGATATCTCCTTAAAAACGCAGCTTTGCTGGCGTTTCGCTTCGGCAATGCGCATATTGATGATATCCGTTTTGCCCGGCAGGAATGCCACCACTGCCAGGATAAATATCAGTCCTGCTGCCGCCATGGCATAACGGTTCCTCAATGAAACGCTTATGCTGTTGGGCCTCTTGTTCACCTTGTTTTCGACATACCAGGTAGCCACGAATGCCCCGATAGCCATAAAGGCCAGTAAAAATCCAAAGAGAATATCTGACATCCCCAGATAATCCGAAATGCGCACCTGTCCGAGGTCATTGGCGTAATACATGTGTTCAATAAGCGGAAAGCTCTCTGTAAAGGCAAAAACACCCAGGATGGCCCCGATGATGAAAGCCAGGGCATCGAGTTTACCGACTGCCACAGCGCATACACTGGTTCCCGGACAAAAGCCGCCGATGATGAAGCCGGCGCCCATCACAGCCCCGCCAATCAGGGCCGAATTAACAAAGGTGGGATTCACATAAATAACGTTGAGGTCGAGAATACCGTAATGCCCCATGAGGAGTACACCTGCCATGGCGGTGATGCCGGCCGTGAAAAAAACACGCAATACGGTAAAATCGTAACCGTAGAAAAGCCCCACAAGCTTTTTGGTCGTCGAAAAGCCGGCCTGTTCCAGTACAAAGCCAAAACCAATGCCAAGAAAGAATGCCAGCAGCAGGCTAAATTCTTCACTAATGATAAAAGGTACTAAAGGTCCCATAATACGATTACTTTAACCAGAGTTTTCTGAAAAAATAAGCCAAAAAATAGGCTGCGCCGAAGATGGCCATCATGGTAAGTATGCCCCCCAGCGAAAGGACTGCCATGCCGCTCAGGGCCGAGCCGCTGGTACACCCTCTTCCAAGTTGCGAACCGTAGCCGAAGAGGGCACCGCCGGCGATGGCAGCAATGATACGCACAACGTTGGTAACCCGTGGTCCTTTCTCCAGCTTCAGGCTAACCCTGTTGGCAAGTACACCGGAAAAGAAAGCACCTGCAAGCACGCCCAGTATCTCGAACACCAGGAAATTTTTCCAGGGTCCTTCGGGGTTTTGTTGCCTGAACTCGGCGTAAAAAGCCTTATTTTCGGCATGAGCCGGAGCCAGGGTTTCGACCGAGGCCATGACCACACTTTTAAAAGCACCACTGGCGCCAAGTCCGCGCCCGGTGATGTAAATGGTCGTGAGTAATACCAGCCCGAGTAAAAACCCGGCCAGGTATGGATTCATGTATGCTTTCGGCTTAAGGTGCGTAGTGGTTTTCATTTTATTGTTGATTTATAAGCGGGATCAGCCGGCAATATGATCCCTCAATGTTTTTTTCAATTTTCATCTTTCCCGTCCGGGCCATTTTCATCATCCTCATACTCAAGTTCTTCATAACCGGTGATCATGGCCTGTATATTCGAAGTGGGCGTATGCCCTGTTGTGGTCATATATACATGAATAACCAGAAAAGTCATGAGGAGGATGGCACCCAGCGTATGCCAGAAAGCGATGCTTTCGAGCGAAAACCTGCTGATCACGATAATATCATTCTGATCGATGGTTTTATGGAACATGTAAAGGATGCCTGATATGACCGTGAGGGGAACCAGTACAAGCTTAAAACCCAGGTAAACGATACGTTGCAGAGGATTAAGCTTTTGCAGCCCGGTCTTTTTGGTGGGATGCTTTTCGCCCCTGAACATGCCGATGGTGTAAAAACGGATCTGTTCGGCCAGTTTCCTGGTAGTGGGGAGGTACTGTTTCCACTCGCCGGTAACCAGGTGCCAGAAAATGGCGAAAATGATGAGAACGATCAGCATCCAGGAGCCCACCCTGTGAAAACGGGCGGCATGCTCGAAGCCGAAGATGTGGAAGGTGCCATGCACTTCAAAGCCTGTCAGGGCAAGGAATATGATCAGGGCAGCCTGTGTCCAGTGCCAGAATCGTTCAAAGCCTTTGTATACATATACCCGTTTCATAATTTTTCCCGCTAAAAATGTTGTTTTTTATCTTCATAATCGATGATGTTCATGTCGTAATCCCTTCGCCTGACCGAGATAAAGATTCGCATGCCGGCATGGAAAAATACGGCCAGCAGGGCCCCGAAAAACAGGATTGCCCCGAAGAGGTCGAGCGTGCTGTTATGGTCGCGGCCCGGAAGGTAAAAACCGCCCAGCGAGGCCAGCCTCCCGTCATTACGGGTGTGGCATTCGGCGCATCCCACCGCCTGCTCCTTGGGTGAAACCATATGGTTCAGCGGCCAGTACATCTCGGTTTCAACAAAGCCATACTGTCCGCTGTAAGGAAGTCCTACCCGTTTCATCCCCGCTGCCGCTGCGGTATTCCAGTCGAGATCCTGCCAGTATGCACTGTCGCCCTTATTCTGCGAAAAGAGTTTGGGCTGGATGATGATATTATGATGAATGTCATAAATCTGGTCGCCGGTATTGATCTTGACCGGGAAGATCTTCGATTCACGGTCGTCGTGCGAGCCAAATAAAGTGTTCATCTGTACGGGAGCTGATCTGATGGTATCGCCGAGCAGGTAATGGTCGGCCGTTCCGTTAAACCAGACATAATCGGGTTTTACATTCTTTGCCCATACAAACTCCCCCTTGATGCTCAGGTATTCGCGGGTACTGTCACTGTTAAATTCCTGGTAGGGTTTCCCGTCTTTGAGTTTACCGGCTTCGGACCATTTCCAGGCCATCTTTGTCGGGTTTACCCTGGCATAAACAGGGATGTGACAGGCCTGACATGAAACCCTGGCATTATGACGGTTGATCAGATTGTCAAAATGGGGCGTATTTGTATGGCATTGTTCACAGGTAGCCCGGTTGCTGTTGGTAGATGAAACCGAGTATAAACGCCCTTTTATCTGATGGTTTTCGGCTGTATGACATGCAACACAGGCCATATCCATGCCATTTGCCGCCATGTGTACGTCAACGTTCCTGTCGCAGGAGAGTTGCGCCGCCTCCAGGTCGCCGTGTTTCACGTTATTGCCGCCCCCGCTGAAAAAATGACAACTGCCGCAATTGATCTTTCCCGGTTTTCCCACACTTTGGGCAACCCTTGTGAGGTTAACTTCCCTGTCGGGATAACCCGCCATGGACGAACCCTTGCGGTATTCATCGCTATTGTCGTGGCATACCATGCAATCCACGTTTCGGGCATTGCTGAAATCGAAATGGTCGTTGTTCATGCCAAATCCTATGTGGCATTTGGCGCAGGCCAGCTCATTTGACTGGGCTCCCAGGCAGAAGTTGTTAAGCACATTTTTTTTGCCTGCTGCAGCCACGCCCCTGCCTTCTATGTAAGAGACCCTCTCCCAGTTCCAGTGGGCAGAGTTCATGATCTCGCGGTGGCGTTCGGTGTGGCATCTGTTGCATGCTTCTGTCACATCCTGCGGTGTATCGAACGCCTGCTGCAATTCTGAAAGTTTACTGTGATCGATGGAGGAGATGGGGCGGATGGCATATTGCCTTTTCAATTCTTCCAGTTTCAGGTTGTAGAGCGGACCTTCGGTGTTGAGCAGGTTGATCAGCACCAGCACCAGCACCACCGTCAATACAATTCCTGCAATCGTTCTTTTCATGTTCTTTTTGTTTATGCCCTTTGGTTTTGTGGATTTCTGCTGTTCACAAGACAAATTTATCTAATAATCTACATATAATAATATTAAAACAACAACCTTCTTTGCTGCCGGTATAAGTCATTTTTTTACAAACCTATTAAACAATACTATAGCAAATCAAGTCTTTATGGTCAACACCTAATTTATAATCATTCTATCATTCTCCGGCCTTTGTTTCCCTGCCGGGAAATGTAAAAATACGCAAGCTTTCTGAAAAACAAAAATTTGCCGGGGGCGAAAAATCAATTACTCAAAAATGGAATCTGAAACGATCTGCCCTTGTTCATCAGAAGATACTGGCAGACGATGGCACAAAATGAACGGCTGACGCCTTAAAAGACACATGGATTGTTTTGCCGGGAATAATTTTCAGCTCCTCAAAAGAGCTTGGCGTTATGGTGGCAGTGATCATGAATCCGGCATCCACCGCCACTTCATAACCATTGGGTGTATAAAAACATGTATTGACTTTTCCGGTAAAATTATTGGTCATACTTGACTTGATTGGTATTTCCGAAAGAACCACTTCGGCCGGCCTGATCATCACATAACCTTCTGCGAATAAAGTTTCTCCTGCGTACATCAGCACGTTGCCACCAGGAAGCTTTATTCCGCTGTCTCCTTCGGCCCGGGCAGAATAAAAATTCCTGACACCCGAGAGTTTTGCAATAAAATCGCTTGCAGGAAACCGAAATATCTCTTCCGGGGTGCCGGTTTGCACCAGTGTGCCATTTTCGATCACGGCTATTCTGTGGGCCAGCGATATCGCCTCATGGAAGTCATGTGTAATATGCAGGATGGTTTTTCCAGATTTGTTAATGGACCGGAGAATGTTACGGAACTCATCTTTCTTAGCGACATCGAGTGCGGAAAATGGTTCATCCAGCAGCAGCACCTCCGGGTCATGTGCAAGGGTACGGCAGAGGGCAACCCGCTGCAGTTCACCCCCGGAAAGGGTCTGAGGTTTGCGCCGCAACAGATGTGTGATGCCGGCATCTTCAGCCAGCTCAGCCACCCTGCGGCCGGTATCGCTCCGGCTAAATCCCATTGAGCGCAAGGCATAGGCTATGTTTCCATACACGCTGAGGTGAGGGAAAATAGCATAATCCTGGAACAATAAACCCACCCGCCTTTTGCCTATGGGCGCATGGGTAATATCGAGCCCGTTCAAAACGATGATACCGCCTTTGCACGGAATAAGCCCTGCAATGGCCTCCATGATCACCGTTTTACCCGCACCCGACAGTCCCAGGATCACAAAATATTCACCCGCCGCAACATCGAATGAAACATCCCTCAGGCTGAATCCTTCGAAATGAACCGAAAGGCCTTTTACCTGCAATACCGGGTAGGAAACTGCTTTCATTGTTGTTGCTTTTTATCGGGATGGGGAATGAGTCTTAACACCACGAACACCAGCAGGGAAATAATAATAAAGATCACCGCCACCGGTCTGGCGTAGGCAAG
>CAYOLA010000070.1:0-12148 GCA_964404735.1 uncultured Bacteroidales bacterium | reverse complement strand
GGTATCCTGGAGGCTTGCCCCGGACAGGTAAGCAATTTTGCACTGGGCTCGGCAGCCAGGGCACTGGGCTATACCTTAATGACCTCGGGCGATTACCGTGCTGCCCTTCATTACTTCAGGGTGGCCGATACCGTTTATGAGCATTCTGATATGGGTGTCAACAGGAACAAGATATACCATGCACAGCAGGCTTCAAACATGGCGCGGGTATACCAGCACTGGGGAAAGCTTGATTCGGCCTTGTACTACAGGCAACTGGCTCTTAGTCGTTTTGCCGCTTACGGGATCACTGAACAGAACATGAATGTCCCCAACCAGTATTGCTACATGGGTTCGATATACCGCGAAAAGGGTGATTTTTCACGTGCCTCGGAATACTTCCAACGTTCGCTCGAACTTCGAAAACAGATACACGATTCGCTGGGGGTGGGCATGTGCCTGGATGAAATGGCCGAGATGGCCCGGGCCAGGGGACAATACCAGAAAGCAATACAAATGCTTGAGGAAGCATTGTACTGGAAAAGCTATTTCGATGCCGGCCGTACTGATCCCCGCCGGGGTGCGCAGCAGGTCGAAAGCAGGGCCGAAACATATCTCCTTCTTGGAAAGGTATTTACAGAATGGAAGAAGTATGATGATGCCTTGATGTATCACGACACCGCCATGATGCTTTACAGGCAGGTTTATTATAATCGCGGGGAGGCCCTGGTAGCATATGAACGCGGACGGGTATGGAGACTCAGGGAGATGCCTGACTCTTCACTTTTATATTTTGAAAAGGCGCTGGCTATGGCAGACCGACTCGACAACAGGCCGCTCAGGGCGAAAGTGCTGACCGGAATGGGTGGTTTGCAGTTTATGATGGGGGATGTTAATTCCGCCCTGGAAAATTACGCAATAGCCCTCGGGATTTATACGCAAGAAGGTTTTATTCGTGAACTCCCCGGATTACAGCTTAAATACGGTAAAGCTTTATGGAAGGCTGGCGACCCCAAACAGGCAGTGCAAATGCTGGATAAAGCATATACAGGCAGTGCAGATATGAGAATGACCGGCATGCGTGCAGAAGTGGCTCTTGCCCTGTCAGAAATCCATGAAAATAACGGTAACTTCCGCCTGGCCAATCTTTTTCTGAAAGAATGCCTGCTGTTGCACGATTCGGTCTTTACCATCGAAACGCACCGGCAACTGGCCGAAATGCAGGCCCTGCACGAGTCGCAACAGCAGCAGATGCAGATACTCCGGCTTAGCAAGGAAAATGAGCTGAACAGCCTCAGGGCCGGCCGTTCGCAAAACGCCATCATCAGCCTGGGCGGGATCGTTGTCATTATTCTGCTCTTTTCAATCCTTTTTATCAGGCAGATCCGGATCAGGAACCAGCAAAAAGCCATGCTCGTAGAGCAGCAACTGTTCCGCTCACAGATGAACCCGCATTTTATCTTCAACAGCCTGACCAATATTCAGCATTATATTTTTAGCAAAGACCCGCTGGCCGCCGGAAAATATCTGGCCGTTTTTGCAAAGCTCATGCGGAATATTCTTGATAATTCACGGCTTGAACAGATAAGTCTGAAAAGTGAAACAGAAACGGTCATCCAGTATCTCGACCTGCAGAAGTTGCGGATGGAAGAAAAACTGAACTATGAACTTATTGTTGATGATACCCTTGATCACGGCAAAACCATGGTTCCGCCCATGTTGGCCCAGCCCTTTATTGAAAATGCCGTCGAACACGGCATACGGAATAAAGAGGGTGCCGGACACCTGTATGTGCGGATCACCAAATCGGGTGAATCCATCGTATACGAGGTCGAAGACGACGGCATCGGGCGAAAAAGGGCAGCCGTGCTCAGGGAAATACAACATAAAGACCATGAATCCATGGCTGTTGCACTTACCCGTTCGCGCCTGCAAAATCTCTGGGGAATGAAAAGGCCCCGGGATTTTTTCGAGATCATTGATAAAGAAAATGAAGCCGGAGAGCCTGCTGGAACACTGGTGCGGTTTAAAATTCCTATATTAATGATGAAGTAAAAACCAATCCACCTCGCCCCCCCTCCGCGGTGTGGGGCCAAAGGCTGAAATGTCCCACAACAATTTAAACTACAAATTTGAACTAAACCTGCGTTCAGAAGAAAAACCCGGGCGTTCGTGGGAAAAACCCCGGCGTTTATTCATCTCTTTCATGATCCCTCCTTGTTTGCTTTATTTTTAATCTGGAAAACTAAAACCCAATTAAAAATTCAAGCCATGAAAATCTTTACATCAAGTTTTATTGTTATGCTGCTTTTGTTAGCTCTGGCTGTGGGGCAGACCAACATTCCCGGAGGGGATGTATACGGTAACTGGACTGCCGGCGGTTCACCTTATCTCGTTGAAGGGGATATCAGCGTGCCTGCTGATTGCACGCTTATTATTGATCCCGGTGTAACCGTCGATTTCCAGGGGTATTATATTTTTATTATTAATGGCCGGATTATGGCAGAGGGAACCGAAAGCGACAGCATATTTTTCCGGTCCGCAAACAACAACGGGTATCGCGGGCTTAAGTTGCGTGAAATAGCGGTCGGAACCGACAGCAGCATCTTTACCTACTGCCGCTTCCAGGATGGCAATTGCAGTGGTACCTGGCCCGATAACTGCGGGGGTGGTATCGCTATTAGTTTCAGCAAGGTCAGGATCGAGCATTGCCTTTTCATCGATAACCAGGCATGGATAGGCGCTAACAGTGCCGGCGGGGCCCTTGCATTGGGCGATTTCAATGGCATTATCCGCTACAATAGTTTTATTGATAACAGCTCCACATATGGTGGAGCCATCATTCTTTGGCAAAATTCCAATGCCCTGGTCAGTCATAATTATTTTTACGGAAATTATGCAACCTATGAGGGCGGCGCTATCATTATATGGGCAATGTGTGATCCGCTGGTCTGCCACAATATATTCATAAACAACAGGGCCAACCAGTTTGGCGGCGCCATTTCCCTCTTCGATAACAGCAGCCCTGCAATCAGTTATAATCTGTTTTATGATAACCTGGCCCTGAAGGATGGGGGAGCCATTGAGGTTAATGGAACCTGTAATCCGGAGATCATCAACAATACCATTGTTTTCAATCATGCGAATGAGCATGGAGGCGGTGTTGATATTTACGATGAGTCATGCCCCCTGCTGATCAACAACATCATATGGGGAAATCAGGCACCCGATGGCTCACAGGTATATAACTGGGATGAGACCTGCGTGCCCGATTTCTTTAACAATGATGTACAGTACGGAAAGGATTCCATAGGCGGATTTATGCCGGAGGGCGAGTGGAAGGCCAATATCGATGCTTATCCGGAATTTGAAGATACCACTGCCGCCAACTTTTTCCTCACCATGATCTCGCCCTGCATCGATGCGGGGGTGGACAGTATCCTCGACCCTGACGGGACAAGGAGCGACATGGGGGCGTATTACTTTGACCAGACCGGTATCGGGATAGGAGAAGCCTTAAGTCCGGAAGATCGCCTGGAATTGTATTGCTGGCCGAACCCGGCAACGGAAGAGGTCGTGATTGTATGCAGGGCACTGCCCTTCGGCTTCGCTCAGGGTGACAATGGTGCAGGGTGCAGGGACGGCCGCTTGTCGGTCTTCGACATGACAGGGAACAAGGTTGACGAATTGCCGGTAAACCGGGAATCCGTCAGGTACAATGCCGCCCACCTGCCGCCCGGGATGTACCTCCTCAGGCTTCAGACCGGCAGCAGCATAGCCACGGGTAAACTGGTGAAGCGATGAGGAATGAGATATGAGACATGAGAAATGAGACTGTGGGACTTTGGGACGGTGGGATTTGAAAAGGCACAGTCGAACTAATCCCGATCCCGGTACTTCGGGAGAGGGATCTCCACCCATGTGACTTATGTTGAGTAAACACTGAAACACTGAAACACTGAAACACTGAAACACTGAAACACTGAAACACTGAAACACTGAAACACTGAAACACTGAAACAAACCAAACCCCTCTCCGCCCATGTCGAAACATCGGAATACGGATATTGAAGAGCCATTTTTTCAGCAGGAGATCATCATTGGGCTGATGATCGCGGTTGGCATGTTCCTGATCATGGTGAATGAAGCCGTCGGCTTGCTGGTTCTCATCTTCGGGATGGTTTTCGCCGCCGCGATCTATATTGCCAGGATCATTAGGAACCCCGGTGCAGGAAACGGGATTATCGCATGCGTTTTGGGTTGGTTAAACAACGGGGCCCTTGTGCTGGCAGCGGCGGGTGTCATCTTTCTGATACTGATGAACACCCGTCGTGCCCCGGTTTTCTATGCCATTGCCGCTGTGGTTGCATTGGCCTTTTTGTTCAATGCGATCGCCTGGCGAAATAATTTTGGCAAAATGGCCCATATCACATTCCAGCTGCGGTTAGTGATCGCCATGGTGGTGATGGTGGTGTTCTTTCTTTTGTAGGTGCCGTGAACCACCATCCCGCTGAGGCGGGATTTGATCGACTAAGCCTTTTCATTTCGCTTCGCTCATAAAAAGACAGTCTCACTAATTTAACCATGAAACCATGAAACCCTGAAAATAATCTCCCCTTTCCCCCCTTTTCTCCAGCTTAAAATTTGTAAGTTTGTCCGCTTAAGCGAGAACGAAAAGTACGTTGTTTTAATCTGTTGAAAATGAAGCATGTGATCGGCATACGCCATGAAGACAAATACCTGATGGAGCGCAGGGTGGCCCTGATCCCCAGGCACGTTAAAAAACTTGTTGATGAGGAAGGACTTGAATTCATCGTGGAGGAATCACCCAAGCGTGTATTTACCCATGAGGAGTTTGAGGATGCCGGGGCCAGGATCGTTAAAGACCTTAGTCCCGCCGACGTGGTTTTTGGTGTGAAGGAGATGCCGGAATCTATCTTCAGGAAAGGGAAGACTTATATTTTCTTCTCCCACGTGATCAAAGGACAACCCTACAACATGCCCATGCTCAAAGCCATGATGGAGAAGGGCGTGAACCTCATCGATTACGAAAAGGTGACCGATGAACTGGGCCGCAGGCTGATCTTTTTTGGGAAATTCGCCGGCCTTGCCGGGATGATCAATTCCCTCTGGTCGCTGGGTGCCAGGTACAGGGTGCTGGGTATTGAAACGCCTTTTACCCGGATTCGCCAGTCGCATACCTATGATTCGCTCGAAGAGGCAAAGGAAGAGATCAGGCAGGTGGGGCTGGAGATCGCCGCCAATGGCCTGCCCAAAGAGATCTGTCCGCTCACCATCGGCTTTACCGGCTACGGCAATGTGTCGCAGGGCGCCCAGGAGATCGCCGGGCTCCTTCCTTCCATGGACATCAGCCCCGCTGAACTATTGACCATAAAGGATCGAAAAGATCTGCCGGATAACATTATTTTTAAGACGGTCTTTAGCGAGTGGGACCTCTCGCAGCCCAACGACCCCGGCGTGGAATTCGACCTGCAGCATTATTACGGGCACCCGGAGGCCTATCATAACGTTTTTGAGCAGTATGTGCCCCACCTCAGCCTGCTGATGAACTGCATGTACTGGGATGTGCGCTATCCGCGCATACTGACCAACGATTACCTGAAGAAACTTTTCAGCGAAGGGAACCCGAAACTCACGGTGATCGGCGACGTAACCTGCGACCCCGACGGCTCCATTCAATGTACGCACAAGGGAACGGAAATCCAGGATCCTGTATTTGTTTATAATCCCCTGACGGGAGAACATACCATGGGCTTCGAAGGGGAGGGGATCCTCGATATGGCCGTCGATATCCTGCCCAGCGAGCTTCCGCGCGAATCCTCCATCGCGTTCAGCAATGCCCTGCTATCCTATGTAAAGGCCATCGCGGCAGCGGATTATGATGTGCCTTTTGCCGATCTCGACATCCCGGGACCGGTGAAGCGTGCCATGATCCTGCATAAGGGCAGGCTTACCCCCGATTATGAATATATTTCAGAATATCTCCATCATTAACAAAACCAAATAATAAGTTTACCTATGAAAAAAGTTCTGATCCTCGGAGCGGGGATGGTGGTTAAACCCATCGTTACTTATTTACTTGAAAAGGATTACCTTGTTACGGTAGCCACACGTACAAAATCAAAGGCTGAAGCCATGATCGGCGATCACCCGAACGGCATTGCGCTGGCCTGGACAGTCGATGATGAAGCCACCCTCGACCGGCTGGTGCGTGAACATGATCTCACAGTGAGCCTCCTCCCGTATGCCTACCATTTGATGGTGGCTAAAATGTGTATCAGGCACAAAAAGAACATGGTGACCACTTCCTATGTGAAGCCGGAAATGAAGGCACTGGATGCACAGGCGAAGGAAGCCGGCATCATTATCCTTAACGAACTGGGCCTCGACCCGGGCATCGACCATATGTCGGCCATGCGGATTATTGACCATGTGCATGAAAAAGGCGGTAAAATTGAAGAGTTTTACTCCTTCTGCGGGGCCCTGGTGGCTCCCGAGGTGGAGAAGAACCCATTTAACTATAAGTTCACCTGGGCGCCCAGGGGTGTGGTGATGGCCAGTAATAACGACGGAAAATACCTGCGCCGCGGGGAAGTGATCAGCGTGAGCCCCGCCAACCTTTTCAAGGATCCCCTGCAGGTGGAAGTGGAAGGTGTCGGTCTTCTGGAAGTTTATCCCAACAGGGATTCATTGCCCTATATCGAATTATACGGCATTCCGGAAACAGAGACCATGTTTCGCGGCACTTTTCGTTATACTAAGTGGTGCGAAGTATTGGACGGCATTAAAAAACTGAACCTGCTGTCGTACGACGAGGTGAAGATGCAAGGACTCACCCTTGCCGAATTGCTGGCAAAACAGGCTGGCTTTGATGATATCAACGATCTTAAAACTGCCGTGGCAGAAAAGGTGGGAGGCGATAATAACGGATATGTGAGAGAGGCACTGGAATGGCTGGGGTTTTTCAGCGATGAAATTCTTGAGCGTAGCCAGGATTCGCCTTTTAACCTTACCGCTGATCTGATGATCGGTAAAATGATGATAGGAACGACGGAAAGGGACATGGTGGTGCTCCAGCATACTTTTGTGGCCGATTTTGATGGGAATAAAGAGGTGATCAAATCGACCATGGTCGACTATGGCACACAGGAAACCGACACTTCCGTTGCGCGTACGGTAGCTTTGCCCGCTGCATGCGGTGTGGACATGATCCTGCAGGGGCAGATCTCGGCCAAAGGCGTGCATATTCCCGTCATCCCCGAGATCTACAATCCCATCCTCGATCAGCTTGAGGAAATGGATATCCGGATGGAGGAGGAGTATGGCCTGGCAATGGAGAAGAACATTGCCTGATTACACCTCACCCCCTGGCCCCCTCTCCATAAGAGCTTGTTCCGATCGAAGTCGGGGGAAGAGGGAAAAAGGGGAAAGGTGGATAAGGGGATGAGGTGCATAAGCCTGCCATTTTTGCTGCCTTTGGCCAGATGGTATTATTTTTGACACCTCCGCAAAAACCATAAAGGATGGATCTGGCTGTTACGCTTTTGCTTGTAGCCGTAGTAGGGTTTTATCTTTATACTTCGGCAAGGAAACGTGCCAGGGTGAAGGATGCGGCCGGCAGCCCAAAAGAACAGGAGAAGAGCATGAAATACGGAAAATGGATTGGTGGCGGACTGGGATGGGCCCTGGGTGGGCCGATCGGCGCCATATTGGGTTTTGCATTTGGTTCGGTTTACGATGGGATGCAGAGCGGAAAGTATGCCCATGATCCCGGAAAGACGGGCAGGGGCGATTTTAACGTGAGCCTGCTGGTGCTTTCAGCGGCTATCATGAAAGCCGACGGGAAAGTTACGCGATCAGAACTTGATTATGTCAAGGCATTTCTTAACAAGCAGTTTGGCAGCGAAAACGGGCATCAATTGCTGCTGATGCTACGTGAAATACTGAAGCAGGATTACAAGCTGGCTGATGTGTCGCGGCAAATCGGGCAATATATGGACTATCCGGCGCGCCTGCAGTTGCTTCACTACCTTTTCGGTTTGTCGTCGGCCGACGGCCACATCCACCCGGGCGAACTTGCCATGATCAGTGAGATCAGTATTCACCTTGGTATCCGCAAGCCTGATCTTAATTCGATCCGGGCCATGTTTGTAAAGGATATAAACCATGCTTACCAGGTGTTGGAGATCAGCACGGATGCGGATGAGGAAGAAATTAAAAAAGCATACCGGCGGATGGCAGTTAAATACCATCCCGATAAAGTGGCCCACCTGGGTGAGGATGTGAAGAAGGCTGCAACGGAAAAGTTTCAGATGGTGCAGGCTGCCTATGAGGAGATTAAAAAGCAAAAAGGGATGAAGTAGCTTGTCGGGCCCGCAGGAATATTCAATTTTCATTTCCTGTGCCGGGATCAGCCTCAGCTTATTTTTTTTAAAAAATCACATAAAATTAACCTTCTTTTTGGCAGACTTCTTTATCTTGCTGCATTATATCTGACAAAACCAGAAAAAATGAAAACACTGAAAAAAATGAAATGGCTGGTTCCCGGCCTGCTGTTAATTTTATTTCTGACATCCTGTACTGCCGGGAATGAAAAGTTTTTTGACGATCCTGCCGGTTTCTGGATGGGTTTATGGCATGGGTTTATTTCGCTGGTTACATTTATTATCAGCCTCTTTAACAATAGTGTGGAGATTTATGAGGTGAAGAATAATGGCTGGCCCTACAACCTGGGTTTCATTTTGGGGATCATGATCTTTTATGGCGGATCTTCAAAGGGAACCTGTAAGTGGAAGAAGTAAAGGCAAGCATGTCCGGTATATAAGACGGCAGTCAGCAGAAGCTTAATCGAAGAATTTCCACGATATCCCAAACCTGAAACCTGCATCCATCATGGGGTAGGAGGGGACCATATAGTAATCGTAGGAGCCAAAAAGGCTGTTGAAGTGTGAGTATTTTAAAAACATCCTGGCCCGTTTGATCCTGAAGTTGAAGAAAAAGTCTGCGTACACAAAATCCCCGATCTCTTTATCCTTCTGCCGGTAGAAGCTTCTCAGTGCCGGCATATAGGCATCAGCCGTGTATTTGGTGTTGTAAAACACCCTGAAGCCCGGTTGTATGGTTGTTGCGCCCTTAAACAGCGGGATGGTGACGAAGATGGCCACATCGCCCATGATCTCTGGAATGGCTATAAATGTATCGTCTGATGCCTTTTGGTAAATGGCTTTTATGTCGATGCCTACGATGCTGAAACGGAAATCTTTGAAAACGATGGCCTTGATCAGATTGATCTCCTGATCTGATTGGTGTGGGATGGCCATGGAATCGAGGGCAACATAGTTGTTCATGCTGACATATTCGATGCCTGCTTTCAGCCGGCTTCTCTTGTAGTACAGCGACAGGAGGTTGAGGTCGACACTGCTGAAGTTATTTTCCCATTGAAAGTGGTTGGATGAATATTGCTGGTAAAACCAGCCCGGTTTTTGTTTGGCGGCCCGGTAGCCGATTTCTATTTGTCCGTATTTTTTTTCGGGTTTGCCCGGATACCACGAAAATGTGGATGACCAGAGGTAATCGCCGCCGTTATAGTCGCCGAACACAAATTCGCCGCTGGCATCCAGGAAAAAGGAATTTCTGATCAGCCATTGTAATCCTGCCGAAGGGATGATCTGGTTGAAATACCTGCGATCGCCGTACCCGCCCAGTTCATGGTATTCATGCCTGGCTGCACCATGGATATAGAAGGGTTTTTTTTCGGTGGAATCGATATAGCCCAGGTTCGACCACATCAGTTTATTCGAGATGTTAAAATGGTAAACGGAGTCGAAGGTTTTGGTTGAATCAAGGTAAATATGGCTGTAGAATCCGCCCTGGGGGTTATTGTCGATGTACTTTTGGGTTTCAGCGGACCAGTTTACCGAATGGCTGATCCGTCCGGCGTGGAATTTCCTTTTCAGGTAGGTGCTGTCGTTTATTTTTTTGTGTTTTTTCTGGAGGTTGAAATACTGGTTAAAGAAGAATGATATTTGCCTGATCTGGTTTTCTGCAGCTCCCAGGTTTATTGGTATCACGAAGCGGTCGGTTTCGAGGTTTTGCTCAAAGATGCTGTCGGCGGTGATGCCACCGTTTTCATATACAAATATTTTGTTATACTTATAGTTTCCGATGATCCCGTAGCGCCGGTTTTTGGTGAAGTATTGTCCGGTTATTGCCAGGCTTTTATTATCGGATTTTTGCCGCTGGTATCGTCCCGGGGCGAAGATATACCGGAAATCTGCTCCCAGTGTAATATTTTTTGACACCCTGGTATCGAATCTGGCCTGGATCATTTGTTCTTTTTTTGGTCCGAGCACATAGATGAGTTCGCTGAAAGGGTCGTGCAGTTGATAATAGGAAGTGTTTTGATTGGTAAAGAGATATGCATTGAAGCTGTTTATTCCGAAGTTGAATCCTGTAGTATTGAATGGGTTAAACACGAGGTCTTTATAAAGGAGTCCCGGATTTCCCAGGCTGGCAAAGAAGGGGGTTGTTTTAAATATCTGGTCATAATTTTGTATGCCGGTGAGTTCCATGTCGTAAGAATTCAGTTTTCCGAGGGCCAGGCTGTCTATGTGGTGATAGAAGAAGAACATGTTGGCGGTATCTTTTGATTCGATGATCGTATCGCATTCCTGTGCGGATGCTATTGGGTTAATGCATGTTAGCAGCAATAAGAAGGCAGTAATAATGGAGGCCCTGTTCATGAAGACAGTGGTTGGTGTTTAGGGAGGTAAAGTTAATAAAGAAAACCAGATAAAACATCACGCGCCTCCAGCCCCTGGCAGCGGCCGCAAGCGAAATACCTATTTGGTTTATGCAGAGGGTTTTAGTTGTTTCGCCTCCAGCCGCTGCCAGGGGCTGGAGGCGAAAATTATTCTTCTATCGAAAGTTTCCCGAGAAAAACCCTTACAGGATCCTTATTTTCATGATAATCAATAAATCCGGAAATATCATCGAAAAGTGAAACGGTTTTTTGGACGCATGTTATCTTTGGTTTATTCCGGATTATTTCTTGATAAGAGCTGTATGGATAGGACTTATAGTTGCTGATGATCTTATGCTTTATTGGGTTTTCGTGAATATATACAACAAGATTTTTCAGGTAATAATCACTTTTTATCTTTATCCTTTTAAAGCTTTTACAGAATAGGCTTCCGTACCTTTTCATTTCCCTGTTGATCATCAGGGCATGCTGTGAAAAAATTATGTTTAGGTGGTTACTGATGATACGTTCATAATGAGGATCATTCGAATCGTGCAGCCTGATGAGGAAATGATAATGATTGGGCAGAAGGCAATAGCTGTATGTATCAAGATACCCATTCATCAGTGTTTCATATCTTTTCATGAATTTTTGATAATGAATATCTTTATAGAATAGTTTTTCTCTGTTAATTCCTCTGTTGTAAACATGAAAAAAGCATCCTGCTTCAAGTGGGGTTTTGTCAATAATAGCATTCATTTTTTGCCTGATTGGATATTTATCTAATAATTAATACCCAAAATGTGGAATTGTCGCACAAAAAAGCAAAGTTTATTTTCACCGAAAAGTTTTAATAAGGATAAGGCAAAAAAAACCCCACCTTGAAAAAGGCGGGGTTAATAAAGATTGGCAACGACATACTCTCCCACAAATGCAGTACCATCTGCGCTGGCAGGCTTAACTACTCTGTTCGGAATGGGAAGAGGTGGGCCCTGCCGCTATAGTCACCAAAAGGTCTTCGACTGCCGTATTGAAGGGCAGAAAAGTTTCTTAAAAAGACATATCGAGAAAGAAAATACATGAAGTTCAAGGATGTTATTAAAATCCTGGTAGAAAGCTTACGGGTAATTAGTACTACTCGGCTTTGACATTACTGTCTTTACACCTGTAGCCTATCAACGTCCTCGTCTTGAACGACCCTTAAAGGAAACCTCATCTTGAGCTGAGTTTCGTGCTTAGATGCTTTCAGCACTTATCTCATCCAAACATAGCTACCCTGCGGTGCGGCTGGCGCCACAACAGGTACACTAGCGGTTTGTCCAACCCGGTCCTCTCGTACTAGAGTCAGGTGCTCTCAAGTTTCCAACGCCCACAACAGATAGGGACCGAACTGTCTCGCGACGTTCT
>CAYOLA010000069.1:0-4139 GCA_964404735.1 uncultured Bacteroidales bacterium | reverse complement strand
CGTAATGCAGGGCGAAGCGGTGGTATCCGAAGCCGTATCCGCCGTAACATGGAATTATGGGATGTTTGTCCAGAATGTGATCGATTTCCTGATCATTGCCTTTGCTATCTTTATGGTGATCCGGGCCATGTCGCGGATGCAAAGAAAGCAGGAAGCCCCCGTGGTGACTCCTCCTCCCCCGGAACCAACCAATGAGGAAAAACTGCTTTCTGAGATCAGGGACCTGCTGAAAAAATAGAATTGAAAAGATGCTTTTTAAGGGGTAGCATGCATTGGAGAAAATGCGTGTCGTCCTTTAATTGGCAGAAAAGATTAATTGGATTCCGGCAGTCGGTTATAGTTTTATAAAAACCACCCGCCGGTTATTGGCCTTTCCGGCAGGAGTCGCATTACTATCGACAGGTTCCGATTCACCTTTCCCGTCAGTCTGCATCCTGTTCATATCGATGCCAAACTCCTTGTTCAGCGCATTACGCACCGCCAAGGCCCTGTTCCGGCTAAGTTCAAGGTTCATGGCTTCGCTGCCGTCGTTGTCGGTATGCCCCACGATCATCACCTGAACGGCAGGGTTATCCTGCAGCACAAGGGCTATTTCCTTCATTGCGCCATAGGATTCGGGGCGGATCCTGTCAGATCCGGAGTCGAACAAAATGCCCCGGCTGACCAGTATCCCTTCATTCAGGAGTTTGCTGCGGCTGTCAGTCGCTCCGGCGGCAATACGGAAATTACCGATCAATGCATCGAAATCGGCGTTTATGGTGTTAAAGCGGAAGCGGTTATAGGTATGACCGGCGGGAAGGGCTTTGGGCAGGTCAAATATTTTCTGTTCATCAACATATACCCTGAAGCGGGTTTTCTGCACCCAAATGGATATATGCCTTATTTTTCCGGTCCCCAACGGAGCTTTTTCTGTTTCGCTATCCATCAGGTAGGAGTAATCCTCATAGTTGGCATAGCGGTGGGCATCTACACCAAGTGTAACCTCAACCCCTGCCGTTCCGGGAACACCGGCTGCGTTCAGGTCAAAACCATCCGGCTCGCTGTAATAGGTCATCACCAGTTCACCCCAGGCAGCTTCCTCAACGGGGATCGGGATGAGGTCGAATTCAATGGTCATATGTGTGGGAAAGACATCCGCAAGTTCTGCGAAAATGTTGTCGCCACCGGCCGGAAGTTTAAACCACTTGCCTTCAAACAGGTTCGTGCTAACCACTTCTCCTCCGTGATTGGTATTCCAGGCAGCGGGGAAGTCACCCACAGGCGTATCCGAAAAGTCATCAAAAAAGATCACGGTTTCGCCGGGAATAAAATCGAATTTCGAATAGGTCTGTAAGCTTTGGGAATGAGAATGATGAGCTGCAAATGTCATAAGCAGCGACAAGACGATGATTTTTGAGTAGTAATTTCTTTTCATGACAAGTGTTTTTTTTTTATGAATATTTTCGGGCAGCAAATAGCAACAAACCGGCATGAATGATCATGTCTGAAAGCGATATTGCCGGCAGTGTGTAAAATTAGGCGGGATGCTTTTTATTGTATTGTAAAAAACGGTCAGAATTCTTCCGTTTATTCACAATCCCTGCCCGAGATCATTCTTGCCTGCTGGTGGTCTCTGAGGAAGAATGAGCGGGGTGTTTCCCCCACAATTTCCCTAAAATCCCTGATCAGGTGCGATTGGTCGTGAAAACCGAATTTGCAGATGACATCAAAAAAATCAACCGCATGGCCATGCAGCATATATTCCCAGACCTTGTTCACCCTGATAATTCTCGACAGGCTTTTGGCGCAGATACCAACCCGTTGCCTGAAGCGGCGCCGGAAGGTCCGCTCATTCATGCCATATTGAACAGGGATGCTTCCAACCGGGAGATTGCCGCCTGAATTGTGGATTCTTTCATAAATGCCGTCGATGGTATCGGGCACATAATGATCATAATGCAGATGTTGGCTGAGCACTTTTTCAAACCTGTTGATCCGTTCTGTTTTTTCGCATGCAGAACCAATAAAACCATACTGATCATTGGTGATAACAATGCCGGCAGGTTTGAAGTGCATCGAGTTCATCTGATCCATTCTTTGCGAAAATATTTTTGAAAATGCCGTGGTTTTGAAAATGACCACCATGGAATCGATGGGCGGAACTCCTTCAATGATCAACGACCGTATGGCGGGTGGGACAATAAAAGCGGGAGGGAGGAGGTCGCGTTTGCCGTTTATATTGGTGTGGATGATGCCTTTGAAATTCATTACCAAAGCAGTGTGGCCGTCGGGAATGAAGCGATCAGAGAATTGCGTATCGCCATCTTCCGATCTCAAAAAAAGGAAATGGGATATTACATTTTTAAAAGCGACGGATGGATGTTCGATTACCGGGGTCATTGGACACCTTGTATTTGGGTTTAGTATAACAGGGTAAAAGCGGGTAAAAATACGCATGAACGGCTTCCCTTATCTTCAAAATCGTTTTTTTATGCCATATTTTTGATATTGCTGTCGTAATATATAGCAGGTCAATCTGATGGGCGGCAAAGCCAAAGCGGAAAAGCGGGGTCTGTTCTTTTTTTTGAAAGGCGGATTTTGTAACTTTGAGGCATTCCGGCCTGCTTTTGTTTAAATCCCGGACTTATTGCAGCTTAATGTGCAGGTTGAAAAAGCTGGAGCCCCTGAAGTCATGCTCCGGAAAAATCTAAAAAATGCGACATGAAAAATATTAAAAAATCACAAATGGGCACGATCATATTGACGATATTTATGGTTACGATCGCCTCCGGCGCCGGATACGGACAATCCGCGGATGACAAACAGCAAAAAATAAATATCATGAAAGAAATTGTATTGCCCGAACCCAGCATGGCGGGAAATATTTCACTTGAAGAAACACTGGGCTTGCGCCGTTCGGTGCGGCGTTTTACAGGCGAACCGCTCAGCATGGCTGACCTTTCGCAATTGTTGTGGGCTGCACAGGGCGTAACGCGTGAGGAAAAGGGTTTCAGGACGGCACCATCGGCAGGCGCCACTTACCCCATGGAGATATTCCTTGTTTGTGCAGAGGTAAATGGACTGGAAGCAGGATTATACCGCTACCAAACGGGATTGCACAATTTGCTGATGCTGAAAAGCGGTGACCTTCGGGAGCGGCTGCTCGAAACGGCACTGATGCAAAAGTGGTTAAACCAGGCTGCAGCCATCCTGGTGGTGTGTGCAGATTATAGCCGCACCACCGGACGCTATGGCGACAGGGGCATCAGGTATGTGCATATGGAGAGCGGCCATCTGGGACAGAATATTGCCCTGCAGGCTGTTGCCCTGGGTCTGGGAACCACCATGGTTGGTGCCTTTGACGATCACGAGCTGTCGGCTGTGCTGGACCTGCCCACGGAGCTTCAGCCACTCTATATTATCCCGGTGGGCAGGCCGCAGCAGTGAAACGGAACATGTTGATAAAACGCTTCCGTAAAGTGCCCCCTTGTTCTGGGTAGCCGGTTTGAGCTTGCTGCCCGGGGCAGGAAAGATGATATTTCTACCAAAGGAATGCGGATTAGATTTCTCTTCTTATATTCGCAGTGACATTTTTTATACGTGAAACCTGCAGGGATCAGCATACGCAAAGGCTTTATTGGGATCAACTGTTGGGAAATGCGATCATTTCTAATCCTGTTTTTATGAAAAGACTTTTTTTTGCCTGTTTCATTGTGCTGCTGTTTGCGGCAGAAGTTATGCCACAGTCGTCTTCCATCACCGTAAACGGATATGTTTCAGGTTTATGGGATGTTGATACCGTCAGGGTGACGGATGATATTGCGGTTGCCGAAGGCGACAGCCTGATCATCCTGCCCGGTGTTCTGGTTGAGTTCAGAGGCTCCTATTCTTTTTATATCAGGGGATATGTACATGCCCTCGGAAGCACTTCCGCACCTGTCGTCTTTGACGTGGCCGACACCCTGGGTTTTAGTGTCGACACCCTTCCGCAGGGAGGATGGAACGGGATACATTTTTACTATAATGCCGGCTTACCGGATTCCTCGCTTTTCGAGCACTGCGTTTTTCGCCATGGCAAAGCGGTAAGCCCCGATACGCTCGAAAATTACGGTGGCGCTGTCAGCATCAGGTATTCGGATAAGATCAGGTTCTCGCACTGT
>CAYOLA010000068.1:0-3612 GCA_964404735.1 uncultured Bacteroidales bacterium | reverse complement strand
TACGACTGGTCCACGGTCATGAACGGGGAGGCAAGCAGCAATTTGATACCCAGCGGGGTGCAGGGTATCTGTCCGGATGGCTGGCATGTTCCCGGTGATGAGGAATGGAAGATACTGGAAGGAACAGTCGACAGCCAGTATGGTGTAGGGGATCCTGAATGGAATAAAACAGGATACCGGGGATACGATGCTGGATATAACCTCAGATCGACAAGTGGTTGGACAACGCCGGGTAACGGATCAGATTTGTTTGGTTTTTCGGCACTTCCCGGGGGCTACCGTCTAAATAGCAATGGTGCTTTCTCGGGTATTGGTACACACGCATATTTTTGGACTTCTACCCTGGATTACAGCATCTATGCCTGGCAGCATAATATCTATTATGGTGTCACTACAATTTACCGAAATAACAGCCATAGTGGGAACGGTTTTTCACTTCGATGTGTGAAGGATTAGCACGATAATTCCAAGTTTGTTTAACGGCCTTGTTTTTGTTGCAATCTTTTACCGCCAAGCTATTTTGCAGCTGATTCTACATAGTGAGATACATTCTAAAGCATTAGGGCAACGCCATCACTATCCTTCGTTTCCTCTCTGCCTCTGCGCTGAAATAAACTTTGCAGTTTGCCATCTTTCAGGTGAAAGAAAAATCCACCACAAAGACACAGGGGACAAAGAGAAAAACTGCATGCACATCCCGGCATCGGGCATAAAAAAAACCTCCGCCGTGCAGCAGAGGCTTTTGTATATTATCAGAGCAAGCGGGCGTTATTCCACTTTTCCCCCGATCACATAATGGATGCCGAGATATAACCCGCCCCCGCCGTTGTGTGACGGGTCATAGTTGTCGTCAATGTTCTTGAGCTGGTAATTGCCGGCGTTGATGTCGTTAAAGCCGTAATAAAACCTTCCGCCCACCGAAAGGTAAAGCATTTCCCCGATCAGGAAGATGTCGGCGCCCAGGTCGAGCACGGCCATGATATCCATGCTGTTGTAACGGTCGGTGATATCCTTGGCACCCGGATCAAATTCCACCCCGTCCAGATCCTTGATCTTAGCCAGTTCGTCCGAGGCATTTTTACCATCGAGGGTATATTCCTGTTCTGCTTTTTGCAGGAATGAGAACTGCGGTCCTACCATCAGCCTGAAACGCGCACGGGTTTCGCCGTACGTATACTTGAAGAACAGGGGGATATTCAGGTAATTCATGTCGATCTTACGGTAAACAACATCATACTGGTTCATGTCGCCCTTGTATTTCTGCCCCTGCTTGGCAATCCCTATTTCAGTAAAAACCCCCATCTCGTTGTTGATATTGTAACCGAGCTGGAGATTAAACCCATTGCCCACATAGCTGTCGTAATCCAGTTCCGGCAGCCCATAATTGTTCTGGTTGATGATCCATGTGTTGCTGATCCCGCCCTGCAGGCCGAGTTCGAATTTGCCTGCTTTCTGCGCATTGGCGTATGCAACTGCACAAAACAGGATGATCACGCTGAGAATAGTCCTTAATTTCATTTTTTCTGGTTTTAATTAAACGTTGGTTTTAACGGTTTATCTGCCGAGGCATTGATCTTTTCTTCCTTTATCCGGGCAAGCGGAAGGCATTCCCGGAAAAGGGGGTAAATATACGTAAATATTTTCTTCCCGACCCCGGATCGTTTACGCGTAAATATTAACAACAGGATCAGGAAATGATATCGCCCCCGGCCGGATATGGCATAAATTTTTTATAAAAATTAATTTCCCGTGCCGCTACCCGACACCGGGGAAAACCTTACTTTTGCGGTTTCCAACAAAACATAACATGAAAAAGAAATTATCCAACCTTAGCGGCAGCATGGCCATCGCCATTACGCTTGCCTGCTTTTTAAGCTTTAACTCCATGAAGGCACAACCCCTGATCCCGCTCGAGGATTTTTTCAGGAATCCTGAAAAGACTTATTTTCAGATATCTCCTGACGGGAAATACTTTTCCTTTTTTGCCCCCTACGAGAACCGTATGAATATTTTCGTTCAGCGGGTGGGCAGTGAGAAGGCCACACGCCTTACCGGCGAGACCGACCGCGACATCGCCGGCTATTTCTGGGCCGGCAACGACCGTATCCTCTATCTCAGGGATGCCGGAGGCGATGAGAACTTCGCCCTGTATGTGGTCGACCGCAACGGCAAAAACCAGAAATGCCTCACTTGCTTCGAAAAGGTCAGGACACAGATCATCGACGACCTCGAAGAGATCCCCGATGAGGTGATCATTGGCCTGAACAAGCGGAACGCGATGGTCTTCGACCCCTACAGGCTGAACATCGTAACAGGGGAGATGCAGATGCTGGCCGAAAACCCCGGCAATATACAGGGGTGGATGACCGACCATGAAGGCAGGCTTCGTGTAGCCACCGCCATTGTCGACGGGGTCAATGTTCAGTTGCTTTACCGCGATGATGAATCACAGGAATTCAGCCCTGTCATCACCACCAGCTTCAGGGAAAGCCTCAGCCCGGTATTCTTCGATTTTGAAAATAAAAATATTTATGCCCTTTCAAACCTGGGTCGCGACAAATCAGCGGTGGTGCTTTTCGACCCGGTCAGCGGACAGGAGACCGAAGTGCTTTATGCCAATGATGATTATGATGTGAGCGGCCTCTACTATTCGAAAAAACGAAAAGTGATCACATCTGCCTCCTTCACATCCTGGAAACGCGAACGGCAATTCTTCGATGAAATGACCAGGGATCTTTTTATCAGGCTCGAAAAGGACCTGGGCGATTATGAACTTGGCATTTCGGCCTCAAACAAGGATGAGGATGTCTTTATTGTCCGTACATACAGCGACCGGAGCCTGGGAACCTATTACGTTTATGATGTTAAAAATGACAAACTGGAGAAGATACACGAGGTAAGCCCCTGGCTCGACGAAATGGTGATGGCCCGCATGTATCCGGTGCAGTATTCGGCCCGCGACGGATTGCTGATCAATGGATACCTGACCTTGCCGCAGGGCCTGGACCCGGAAACGGCCAAAGGGCTTCCGGTTATTATCAATGTACATGGCGGGCCCTGGGCACGCGATAGCTGGGGCTTTAACCCCGAGGTGCAGTTCCTTGCCAACCGTGGCTATGCCGTGCTGCAGATAAATTTCAGGGGATCCACCGGTTACGGGCGCGAATTCTGGGAAAAGTCCTTCAAGCAATGGGGACTCAGCATGCAGAACGATATTACCGATGGTGTTTACTGGCTGATCAACCGGGGCATCGCTGACAAAGACCGTGTGGCCATATACGGAGGCAGCTACGGTGGCTATGCCACCCTGCAGGGTATTGTGGTAACGCCTACACTTTATGCCGCAGCAGTCGACTACGTGGGCGTTTCAAACCTCTTCACTTTTATGAAAACCATTCCGCCATACTGGAAACCCTTGCTTGATATGATGTACGAGATGGTCGGGAATCCCGAAACCGATCAGGTGCAGTTTGAGGCTACCTCCCCGGCGCTGAATGCCGATAAGATCATGACGCCGCTCTTTGTGGCCCAGGGTGCCAACGACCCGCGGGTGAACATCGATGAGTCGGACCAGATCGTGAAAGCATTAAAAGAACGCGGGATAGCGGTGGA
>CAYOLA010000067.1:0-108582 GCA_964404735.1 uncultured Bacteroidales bacterium | reverse complement strand
CAGAAGAAATTCGGTGACCAGCTTACTGTCGACATCTTTGTTGAAGGCGAATACATTGATGTAGTCGGTGTCAGCAAGGGGAAAGGCTTCCAGGGAGTGGTAAAACGCCATGGCTTTGCCGGGGTGAATGATGCCACACACGGCCAGCACAACAGGATGCGTGCACCGGGATCAATCGGTGCTTCATCATACCCTTCAAGGGTTTTCAAGGGGATGCGCATGGCCGGTCAGACCGGGAACAAAAGGGTTAAGCTGATCAACCTGCAGGTTATCAAGATCATTCCCGAAAAAAACCTGCTTTTAGTTAAAGGTGCCGTACCAGGCCCCAATGGTTCATATGTAATTGTTGAAAGATGGAGCTAGAAATATATAAAACAAACGGACAGAAGAGCTCGAAGAAGGTAAGCCTGAACGACGAGATCTTCGGCATTGAACCCAACGACCATGCCATATGGCTCGACATCAGGCAGATCATGGCTAACAGGCGGCAGGGAACACACAGCAGCAAGGAGCGTAATGCCGTTAAAGGCAGCACACGAAAGATCAAGCGGCAAAAAGGTACCGGATCTGCACGTTTTGGCGACATAAAGAACCCTCTCTTCAGGGGTGGCGGCAGAATATTCGGACCCCAACCCAGGGATTACGGCTTTAAGCTGAACAAAAAAGTGAAAAAGCTTGCCCGGCGTTCGGCACTGGCATACAAGGCCAAAGACCAGGAATTGATCATCCTTGAAGATTTCAGTTTTGAACAACCCAAAACCAGGCAGTTTATCGAAATGCTCGGGCAATTCGATCTTAACGGCAAAAAGATACTGCTGGTATTGCCTGAATCGAACGACAACATCATTTTGTCGGCCAGAAACCTGCAAAAAGCCAAGGTTATAAAAGCCGATGACCTGAATACCTACGATATTCTGAATGCCAATAAGCTTTTGCTCATTGAAAGTTCAGTAAAGGAAATTGAAAAGTTTTTAGCATAACCATAATATCAGTAACAAAATGGATATCATCTTAAAACCGGTGATCACGGAAAAAATGACGGGACTGGGCGAGAGCCTGAACCGTTACGGATTCATCGTGGCAAGGAAAGCCAATAAGCTTCAGATCAAACAGGCCGTTGAGGAATTGTATGGTGTGGAAGTCCAGAGCGTAAACACGATGACCATCAAAGGGAAAAGCAAATCGAGGTATTCCAAAACCGGGATCATCAGCGGTAAAACGGCATCCTATAAAAAGGCCATCATTACATTGGCCGAAGGTGAAACAATTGATTTTTACAGCAATATTTAGATAAATGGCTTTAAAGAAATACAGACCGACAACACCGAGTCAGCGCTTCAAGATCATCAGCGCTTTCGACGACATCACGAAAAGCACCCCTGAAAAGAGCCTGCTGGCTCCCATCAAGCAGAGCGGTGGCAGGAACAGTGAAGGTAAAATGACTGTCCGTTACAGAGGCGGCGGGCATAAGCAGCGGTACAGGTTTATCGATTTCAAGCGGGAAAAGGAAAACATCCCTGCAAAGGTAAAATCGATTGAATATGACCCCAACCGTACTGCCAGGATCGCCCTCCTCTATTATGCCGACGGCGAGAAACGGTACATCATTGCCCCGCACGGACTTGAAGTGGGCCAGGAAGTGGTCTCGGGAAAAGGTGTTGCCCCAAATATCGGAAACACCATGTATCTGAGTGAGGTACCTTTTGGAACCATCATTCACAACATTGAGCTTCGTCCCGGCGAAGGGGCCAAGCTTGCACGCAGTGCCGGCTCCTATGCACAATTCATGAGCAGGGACGGGAAGTTTGCCGTTGTGAAGCTTCCTTCAGGTGAAACAAGGATGATCCTTCAGAGCTGTAAGGCTACCATCGGCATGGCCTCAAACGTCGACCATCAGCTTGAAAAATCAGGCAAGGCAGGCAGGACGCGCTGGCTGGGACGCCGCCCCAGAACCCGCGGTGTTGCCATGAACCCGGTTGACCACCCCATGGGCGGTGGTGAAGGGAAAGCTTCGGGCGGACATCCCAGGTCGAGAAAGGGTATCCCGGCAAAAGGCTACAAAACCCGCGCAAAAAAGAACCAATCCAACAAATACATTATTGAAAGACGTAAAAAATAATTAATCGCACCATACCATGAGCCGTTCATTAAAAAAAGGACCCTATATACACTACAAACTGGAAAAGAAAGTTCTGGAACAGACTGCTACCAGTAAAAAATCTGTTATCAAAACCTGGTCCAGGGCTTCCATGATCTCACCCGATTTTGTCGGGCTGACCATTGCGGTCCACAACGGAAATAAATTCATCCCGGTGTACATTACCGAGAACATGGTCGGGCATAAGCTCGGGGAGTTCGCCCCCACCCGACAGTTCAGGGGTCATGCCGGCAACAAGGATAAAGGCAGAAGATAATTTGAAACCATAAAGAACACGATATAATGGGAGCAAGAAAAAGAAATCGCGCGGAGCAGGTTAAGGAAGCAAAGAAAACCGAATACTTTGCCAAATTAAATAACTGCCCCACCTCCCCCAGGAAAATGAGACTCGTTGCTGACCTGGTGAGGGGAATGGACGTAATGTCGGCGCTTGGTTACCTTGAACACACACCCAAAGAGGCTGCCGTCAGGGTACATAAGCTGCTGCGTTCAGCCATTGCGAACTGGCAAAGCAAAAACGAAGGCGTTAGGATTGAAGAGAGCGACCTTTACATAAAGGAAATATTTGTTGACAGCGGAAGGATGCTGAAAAGGATACGGACTGCCCCGCAGGGAAGGGCGCACAGGATCAGAAAGCGTTCAAATCATGTTACGCTGGTGCTCGACAGAAGGGTCATGATTAATGAAAATTAAAAAATTATAATAAAAAGAATATTAATGGGACAAAAAACTAATCCAATAGGTTTTCGCCTGGGAATCATCAAAGGATGGGATTCCAACTGGTATGGTGGAAGGGATTTCGGCAGTAAGCTGCTCGAAGATAATAAGATCCGCCAGTACCTCAATGCCCGTCTGGCAAAGGCCGGGATCTCAAAGATCATTATTGAGCGTACACTGAAGCTGGTTACCGTGACCATTTTCACGGCCCGCCCGGGAATCATCATCGGCAAAGGCGGCACGGAAGTTGACAAGCTGAAGGAAGAATTGAAAAAGCTGACCAAGAAAGAGATCCAGATCAATATTTCCGAAATAAAACGCCCTGAACTCGACGCAAGCATCGTGGCCAATTCCATTGCCAAGCAGATCGAAGGCAGGATTTCGTTCAGGCGTGCCATAAAAATGGCCATCGCTTCCACCATGCGGATCGGCGCCGAAGGCATCAAGGTTGTGATCTCGGGCAGGCTGGGCGGTGCTGAAATGGCCCGCAGCGAACAATACAAGGAAGGCCGTATTCCCCTGCACACCCTTCGTGCCGATATTGACTATTCAAAGGTCGAAGCCCATACAACCTATGGCCGCATCGGTATCAAGGTATGGATATGCAAGGGCGAAATTTACGGCAAACCCGAGCTGGTGCCCGCATTGAGCGAAGGTCCCAAAAAACAGGCTCCGCGCAAAGCCGGACGCCCGGGACCCCGGAGAAGATAGGATTTGTATAATTTTTTAATATCCAAACAGAAATGTTACAGCCAAAGAAAACAAAATACAGGAAGCAGCAAAAAGGCAGAATGAAAGGCAATGCCGGCAGGGGTCATCAACTTGCCTTCGGCTCCTTCGGGATCAAAACACTTGAGTCGGGATGGATTACAGGCCGGCAAATCGAAGCTGCCCGTCAGGCTGTTACACGTTATATGAAACGTGAAGGACAGATATGGATCAGGATCTTCCCCGACAAACCTGTTACCAAGAAGCCTGCCGAAGTTCGAATGGGTAAGGGAAAAGGATCACCTGAATATTTCGTGGCCCGCGTAACCCCAGGCAGAATACTCTTTGAAGCAGAGGGAGTGTCGCTCGAAGTAGCCCGCGAAGCCCTCAGGCTTGCTGCCCAAAAACTGCCGATAAAATGTAAAATGGTAGTCAGAAGAGATTATACTGAATAAGAAAAACACAGCTTCAATCATGGAACAAAAAGTTATAAAAGAACTGGGAACTGCCGAGTTGACCGAACGCCTCGAAGAAGAAAAGAAACAGCTGGTGAGGCTGAAGCTCAACCATTCCGTTTCCCCGCTTGAAAATCCCAACAAGATCAGGTTCTACAAAAAAGCCATCGCCAGGATGGAAACGGAACTCAGAAAAAGACAAATTGAAGAAGCCCAAAAAAAGTCATAAGAAGATGGAAAGAAATCTTAGAAAAGAACGAATCGGGGTTATTGTAAGCAATAAAATGGATAAATCCATTGTGGTGCAGGTAATCCGTAATGTAAAGCACCCCATATACGGCAAGTTCGTAAAAAAATCCAATAAGTTTATTGCACACGATGAAAAAAACGAATGCAACATTGGCGATACCGTTCGTATCAGCGAAACCAGGCCCCTGAGCAAAAACAAATGCTGGAGGTTAGTAGAAATCATAGAAAGAGCTAAATAATATGGTACAACAAGAATCAAGACTGACGGTAGCTGATAACAGCGGCGCAAAAGAAGTACTTTGCATCAGGGTTCTTGGCGGCACCGGAAAAAGGTATGCCTCCATTGGCGACCAGATCGTGGTTACCGTTAAAAACGCCCTGCCCTCAGGCAACATCAAAAAGGGAACCGTGATCAAGGCCGTTGTTGTCAGAACAAAGAAAGAGATCAGACGCCAGGATGGCTCATACATTCGTTTCGACGACAATGCCGTGGTGCTGCTCAATAACTCCGGTGAAATGATCGGAACACGTATTTTCGGCCCCGTAGCCAGGGAACTGAGAGACAAAAAATTCATGAAAATCGTTTCACTGGCACCAGAAGTGCTTTAGCGAAATACAATACAGTAAACAAATGGCAAATAAACTACATATCAAAAAAGGCGACACGGTAATCGTGATTGCCGGCGAATCGAAAGGGAAACAGGGCCGCGTGCTGCTTGTTAATCCCAAAGCCAATAAAGCCATTGTGGAAGGCATCAACCAGGTGAGCAAACACACCAGGCCCAACGCCAAGAACCCCAAAGGCGGGATTATCAAGCAAGAAGCCCTTATCCACCTGTCGAACCTGAAAGTGGTCGACGGCAAAGGTACGCCCACCCGCATTGGGAGAAAAACAGATGAAAAGACCAGCAAACTGGTCCGTTACTCAAAAAAATCAGGGGAGGTCATCAAGTAATGAAATACACACCCAGACTCAGAAGCAAATATGTTGAGGAGATCGTTCCCGCACTCACCAAGCAGTTCAATTACCAGAACCGGATGGAAGTGCCCAAAATTGAGAAGATCTCCGTGAACCAGGGACTTGGCAAGGCCATCGTCGATAAAAAGATTCTCGACGCAGGCGTTGAAGAATTAACCATGATCACCGGACAACAGGCCGTAATAACCAAGTCGAAAAAAGATATTTCAAATTTCAAGGTGCGCAAGGGAATGCCCATCGGTGCCAGGGTTACCCTCCGCGGAGACAAAATGTATGAGTTTCTCGACAGGCTGATCTCTGTGGCCATTCCCAGGATCAGGGACTTCAGGGGCATCAGTGACAAAGGCTTTGATGGCAAGGGAAATTACTCATTCGGGGTTTCCGAACAGATCATCTTTCCCGAAATCGACCTTGACAAGATCAACAGCATCAATGGAATGAATATTACCATTGTTACTTCGGCCAGGAACGATCAGGAAGCACTGGCCCTGCTTAAAGAATTCGGTTTACCGTTTAAAAATCAAAATAATTAGAATATGGCTAAGGAATCAATGAAAGCCCGCGAAGTTAAAAGGGCAAGGCTCGTTGCAAAATATGCAGCCAAAAGGGCCGAACTGCTCGAAAAAGGGGATTATGCAGGTTTGCAAAAGTTACCCAAAAATGCATCGCCGGTACGACTGCACAACAGGTGCAGCCTCACGGGAAGGCCAAAAGGCTACATGCGCCAGTTTGGAATCTCCCGTATCAACTTCAGGGAAATGTCGCTTCAGGGACTGATCCCGGGCATAAAAAAAGCTAGCTGGTAATAACAATTAACGAATATTCGAGATGACAGATCCAATTGCAGATTATTTGACCAGGATAAGAAATGCGGTCATGGCCAAACACCGGATCGTTGAGATCCCCGCATCAAATATCAAAAAAGATATGACGAAGATATTGTTCGAGAAAGGCTATATTCTGAATTATAAATTCGTTGAGTCCGAAGAAAACAATCAGGGAGCCATCAAAATTGCCCTGAAATATCATCCGGTAACAAAACAGTCGGCCATCAGAAACCTTGAACGGATCAGCAAACCCGGCCTGAGGAAATTCGTCAATGCCGACCAGCTCCCCAGGGTAATGAACGGGCTTGGCATTGCCATACTGTCAACATCCAAAGGGGTAATGACCGACAAGGAAGCCAAAAACGAACACGTTGGAGGCGAAGTTATTTGTTATGTAAGTTAATGAAGGAGTTAAAAATATGTCACGAATAGGAAAATTACCCATCACAATCCCCGAAGGTGTTGACATCAGCATTTCGGACGACAATGTGGTTAGCGTAAAAGGTAAGCTTGGTGAACTTCAGCAGCAGCTGAACAAGGATATGATCTTCAAGATTGAAGACGGGGTCCTGAATATCGAAAGGCCGAGTGAATCAAAAGAACACAAAGCCCAGCATGGCCTCACACGTGCACTGATCAACAATATGGTTGTTGGTGTGTCGGAGGGTTATACCATACAGCAGGAACTCGTCGGTGTTGGTTATAAAGCCAGTGCCCAGGGCCAGTTGCTGGAGCTTGCCCTTGGATATTCACACAGTATCTTTCTTGAGCTACCCCCCGAGGTGTCGGTCGAAACCGTAACGGAAAGAGGGAAAAACCCGCTGATCACGCTTAAATCGCACGACAAACAACTGATCGGGCAGGTAGCCGCCAAGATCAGGTCATTCAGGCCGCCCGAGCCCTATAAGGGCAAAGGGATCCTGTTCAAAGGAGAACAAATCAGAAGGAAAGCAGGTAAGGCTGCAGCAGAATAGTATTAATCACGAATTATTAATCCTGGAAGGATGAAAAAAATAAAAGACAGGAAACAGTTCAGAAGGTACAGGATCAAAATGCGTATCCGGAAATCGCTGAGCCCCGGCACAGCTGAAACGCCCAGGCTGACGGTATTCCGTAGCAACAAAGAGATCTATGCCCAGCTGGTCGACGATGCGGGGGGCAAAACCATTGCCGCGGCATCTTCCCGTGAAAAAGGGATCGCCGATAAAAAAGTCAATAAAATCGAGCAATCGAAGCTGGTCGGCCACCTGATTGCCGAAAGGGCCAAAGAAGCCGGTATCGAAGCGGTTATCTTCGACAGAAACGGCTATCTGTACCACGGAAGAATTAAATCATTGGCAGATGCTGCCCGCGAAGGTGGCCTTAAATTTTAAAGAATATGTCAGAAGCTAATATCAAGAGAGTTAAATCAAGCGAGATCGAGTTCAAAGACAGGCTCGTCAGCATACAGCGTGTTACCAAGGTAACCAAGGGAGGCAGAACCTTCAGCTTTTCGGCCATTGTTGTGGTCGGAAACGAAAACGGCGTGGTCGGGCACGGACTCGGGAAGGCAAAAGAGGTGACCTCAGCCATTGCCAAAGGCATTGACGACGCCAAGAAGAACCTGGTAAAGGTACCGGTTCTCAACGGGACCATCCCGCACGAACAAACCGGCAAATACAGCGGTGCGAAGGTATTCATCAAGCCGGCTGCCCCGGGTACGGGTGTCATCGCCGGGGGTGCCATGCGTGCCGTACTCGAAAGTGTCGGGATCAGGGACGTGCTGGCAAAGTCAAAAGGTTCGTCAAATCCCCATTCTGTGGTCAAGGCCACCCTCGACGCCCTCGTCAGGCTCAGGGATGCCCATACCGTTGCAGAACTCAGGGGCATCAGTGTAGATAAAGTATTCAATGGTTAATCAAGCGGTCATGGCAAAGAAGGAATCAACAGAAAAAACGATCAGGATCAAGCAGGTAAGAAGCGGCATTAAAAAGCCCGAACGCCAGAAAAGGACCCTCCGGGCCCTGGGCTTTACCAGGATGAACCAAACCATAGAGGTATCGGCAAGCCCCCAGGTACTGGGCATGATCGAAAAGGTCAGGCATCTGATCGAAATACAGGAAGATAAGAAATAACAGCATAAAGAAATAATAAAAATGGATTTAAGCAATCTTAAACCGGCAAAAGGCGCTACAAAGAAGACCAAGCGCATTGCACGCGGACAGGGTTCCGGCAAAGGGGGTACCGCAACACGCGGGCACAAAGGCGCAAAGTCGAGGTCGGGCTACAAAAGCAAGGCAGGCTTTGAAGGCGGGCAGATGCCCCTTTACAGGCGCATTCCCAAATTCGGGTTCAAAAACCGCAACAGGGTGGAATACAATGGCATCAACATCGATACCATTCAGAAGCTTGTGGATGCCAAAAAACTTGAAAGCATCGACCCGCAGGTGCTCATCGACAACGGGCTGGCTTCCAAAAAGGATCTTGTCAAGATCCTTGGCCGCGGTGAACTCAGCAGCAAGCTTGAAGTGAAAGCCCATGCATTTTCAGAAAAAGCAATACAAGCAATCGAAGCCCAGGGTGGCGTTGCAATAAAACTTTAACGCTTCATGAAAAGGTTAATACAAACAATAAGAAACATCTATAAGATCGAGGAACTCAGGAACAGGATCCTTTATACCATCGGTATTATCCTGATCTACCGTTTGGGGTCTTATGTGGTGCTTCCGGGAGTAAACCCGTCGGAACTGGCCGCCCTACGCACCCAGACCGACTCCGGGCTGCTTGGCTTGCTCAACATGTTCTCGGGTGGCGCATTTTCAAACGCATCCATCTTTGCCCTCGGGATCATGCCCTACATCTCCGCCTCCATTGTGGTGCAGTTGCTCGGCATGGCCATCCCCTATTTCCAGAAACTGCAGAAAGAAGGTGAGAGCGGACGGAAAAAGATCAACCAGATCACCCGTTACCTGACCATCCTCATCACAGGTTTCCAGGCACAGGCCTACATCGCCAACCTGGTCAGCCAGCTGCGCAACCCCGATGGCACCATCACTGCCATCATGCCATTTGCCGGCACCTCGGTAACACCATTCTTCTGGTTGTTGTCGACCGTGATCCTGATCTCCGGAACCATGTTCGTGATGTGGCTTGGAGAAAGGATCACCGATAAAGGGATCGGCAACGGGATATCGCTCATCATTATGATCGGTATTATCGCCCAGCTGCCATTTGCCCTGATGGGAGAATTTATTTCACGCCTTGAAGAACAGGGTGGCGGAATGGTTTATTTTATCCTGGAAATCGCCGTACTTGTTTTCGTGATCCTGCTTACCATCCTTCTGGTTCAGGGCACCCGGCGAATACCAGTACAGTATGCCAAGCGCATTGTTGGAAACAAACAATACGGCGGCGTACGCCAGTATATTCCGCTTAAGGTGAATGCGGCCGGCGTAATGCCGATCATTTTCGCCCAGGCCATCATGTTCCTGCCCCTGACGGTAGCGGGCTTCACCAATACCGACATGTCGGGTTTCGTAGCGGCCTTTTCAAATATCAACGGATTCTGGTACAACCTGGTCTTTTTCTTTATGATCATGTTGTTTACCTATTTCTATACGGCCATCACCATTAACCCAAGCCAGATGGCCGAGGACATGAAAAAGAACGGCGGTTTTATCCCCGGCATCAAACCCGGCAGAAAAACAGCCGAATTTATCGATAACGTAATGTCGAAGATCACCCTGCCGGGATCGATCTTCCTCGGGCTGGTCGCGATCATGCCCGCACTGGTCAGCCTCGTTGGGGTTAACCAGCAATTTGCACAATTTTATGGCGGCACATCACTGCTGATCCTTGTCGGGGTTGTTCTCGACACACTGCAGCAGATCGAAAGCCACCTGCTGATGAGACATTACGAAGGCCTGACAAAATCGGGCCGTATCAAAGGAAGGTCTTCATTCAGTATGTAGTATTTAATTTTATTTGAATGATCTACATCAAGAATGAAGAAGAAATTGAACTGATCAGGGAAAGTTCTTTACTTGTTGGTAAAACACTGGCTGAAGTGGCCAGGCACATCCGTCCGGGAATTGAAACCATCCGGCTTGACGAGCTTGCCGAAACCTTCATCAGGGACCATGGGGCACTGCCCGGATTTAAGGGTTACAACGGTTTTCCATTTACACTCTGTATCTCGGTCAATGAAGAAGTGGTTCACGGCTTCCCGGGGAAACGAACCCTGCTCGATGGCGATATTGTTTCTGTCGACTGTGGCGTGCTGATGAACGGGTTTTACGGTGATTCGGCTTATACCTTCGCCGTAGGCGAAGTTGCCGAAGAGGTAAGGCTGCTGATAGAAAGAACCAGGGAATCGCTCTACAAGGCAATCGAAATGGCTGTTGAAGGCAACCGGGTTGGCGACATCGGACACGCCGTACAATCACATGTTGAACAGTTCGGCTATTCGGTTGTAAGGGACCTGGTAGGACACGGCCTCGGCAAGCAACTGCACGAAAAACCCGAAGTCCCCAATTTCGGAAAAAGGGGGAGCGGCGTAAAACTCAGGGAGGGAATGGTGCTGGCCATCGAACCCATGGTCAACCTGGGCGTAAGAAGCGTGGTACAGATGCATGACGGATGGACCATACGCACTGCCGATAACAAGCCTTCAGCCCATTACGAACATGATGTGGCAATCAGAAAAGGAAAAGCAGAGATATTGTCAACATTCGAATATATTGAAGAAGTGATCAAACAAAATAAAATAAATGGCTAAACAACAATCCATAGAACAAGATGGCACCGTGATCGAATCATTGGGCAATGCCATGTTCAGGGTAGAGCTTGAAAACGGGCACATGATCACTGCCCATATTTCAGGCAAAATGCGTATGCATTATATTAAGATTTTACCGGGCGACCGCGTAAAGCTGGAAATGTCGCCTTATGACCTGACAAAAGGAAGAATTACTTTCAGATATAAATAGAAAAGGAATTAAAAAATGAAAATCAGAGCATCAGTAAAGAAACGTTCACCTGAGTGTAAAATCGTCAGGCGGAAGGGTCGTTTGTATATCATTAACAAAAAGAACCCCAAGTACAAACAAAGACAAGGATAAACATTATAAATACTAAACCATTCAATTATGGCTAGGATAGCAGGTGTTGACATACCTAACAACAAAAGGGGCGAGATCAGCCTCACCTATATTTACGGCATTGGCAGGAGCAACGCGCAAAAGATCCTGACCGAAGCAGGCATCGACTGGGATAAGAAGGTGGAAGACTGGGACGATGAGGAGCAGAACAAGGTTCGCACCATCATCAATGAAAGATTCAAAGTGGAAGGTGCCCTCAGATCGGAAACCCAGATGAATATCAAGCGTTTGATGGACATCGGTACCTACCGTGGCATCCGTCACCGTATCGGCTTGCCTGTACGCGGACAGAGTACAAAGAACAATGCCCGTACGCGCAAGGGCCGGAAAAAAACTGTTGCCAACAAGAAAGTGGCACCCAAAGGTTAATGTAAAACCCGAATCAGAAAATATATTCTGTTTTAATTAGAAAAAAATGGCTAAATCAACCAGAAGTTCAAAAAAGAGGGTGGTAAAGGTTGAACCCACAGGGATGGCATATATCAGTGCATCATTCAACAATATCATCATATCGCTTACCAACAATACAGGGCAAGTGATCGCATGGTCATCTTCCGGTAAAATGGGGTTCAGGGGTTCAAAGAAGAACACACCCTATGCTGCCCAGCTTGCAGCGGAAGATTGCGCTAAAATTGCGTATGATGCAGGTTTGCGCAAGGTAAAGGTACATGTGAAGGGACCCGGTTCAGGACGCGAATCGGCCATCCGGACCATCCACGGCATGGGTATCGAAGTAACCGAGATCAGGGATGTAACTCCCCTGCCCCACAATGGCTGCCGGCCCCCTAAAAGAAGAAGAGTTTAATCATTAAAAAATACAAAATTTAGTTATATGGCCAGGTACAGAGGACCAAAATCAAAGATTGCAAGGAAGTTCAAGGATCCGATCTTCGGACCCGACAAAGCGCTCGACAGGAAACCTTATCCGCCGGGACATCACGGAAACAGCAGGCGCAGAAGGAAGGAATCCGAATACGGCATCCAGCTCCAGGAGAAACAGAAAGCCAAATACACCTATGGCATCCTCGAAAGGCAGTTCAGAAACACCTTTAAAAAGGCCTCCAAGAAAAAAGGCATCACAGGTGAGGTTCTGCTCCAGCTTATCGAAGCCAGGCTCGACAATGTGGTTTACCGCATGGGCATTTCCCCGACAAGGAGAGGCGCCCGCCAGCTTGTGACGCACCGTCACATCCTGGTGAACGGCGAAGTGGCCGGCATACCCTCTTTTGAAGTTAAACCGGGCGATGTGATCGGTGTCAGGGAAAAATCAAAATCACTCGAAGTAATCACCGAATCACTCTCAGGACGCACCAACCGTTACGGATGGCTCGAATGGGATGATGAAAAGATGGAAGGAAAATTTATTAACTATCCCGAGAGGGAAGAAATTCCGGAAAATATCAGGGAACAGCTTATCGTGGAATTGTATTCGAAATAAGAACCCGTCATATACCCCAGGAGTAATTATAGTGACCCATTAACAAACAGCATATTATGGCAATATTAGCATTTCAGAAACCAGAAAAGGTGATCATGATAGAGTCTGACGATTTCAAAGGCAGCTTTGAATTCCGTCCGCTCGAACCGGGCTTTGGCGTAACCATCGGCAATGCCCTGCGCAGGATACTGCTATCATCCCTTGAAGGATATGCCATTACTTCCGTAAGGATTGATGGAGTTGTCCAGGAATTTTCAACCATCCGCGGGGTGGTTGAGGATGTTTCGCAAATTATTCTGAACCTGAAAAAAGTCAGGTTCAAAAAGCAGATCGATACCGAAAACAGCGAAAAAGTTCATATTGTTATCGGCGACCAGGAAGTGTTCAAGGCCGGCGACATCAACAAGTTCCTGTCGGTCTTTCAGGTACTGAATCCCGAAGAAGTGATCTGCAGCATGGATCCGGGGGTTAAACTCTCCGTAGAACTGACCATCAACAAAGGCAGGGGCTACGTACCCGCTGAGGAAAATAAATCGCTGAATGCAACAGTCGACACCATTGCCATCGACTCCATCCACACCCCGATCAAAAATGTCAACTACCATATCGAAGACTGGCGGGTTGAGCAAAAAACCGACTACGAAAACCTGATCATCGAAATTGTTACTGATGGTTCCATTCACCCTAAGGAAGCCTTAAAAGAAGCGGCCAAAATCCTCATTCACCATTTTATGCTCTTCTCCGATGAGAAGATCACCCTTGACTCAGAAGAAAAAGCCGTTGCCGAAGAATTTGACGAAAACTCACTCCATATACGCCAGTTACTCAAAACAAAACTGGTCGACCTTGATCTCTCGGTGAGGGCGCTCAATTGCCTGAAAGCTGCCGACGTGGAAAGCCTCGGCGATCTGGTGACCTTCAACAAGAACGACCTGCTTAAATTCAGGAATTTTGGCAAAAAATCACTGACCGAACTGGAAGACCTGGTCAAAGCCAAAGGACTCGAATTTGGCATGAACATAGCGAAATACAAATTAGATAAGGAATAACTGAAATGAGACACGGTAAAAGATTTAATCATTTAAGCAGGACAAGTGCACACAGGAAAGCAATGCTTGCCAACATGGCAAGTTCACTGATCCTGCATAAACGCATACAAACTACCCTTGCCAAGGCGAAAGCCCTGAGGACCTATGTCGAACCGCTGATCACCAAATCGAAGACCGATTCAACGCATTCGCGCAGGGTCGTTTTCAGCTACCTTAACAGCAAGGAAGCTGTTACGGAACTTTTCAGGGAAGTTTCAGCAAAGGTTGCCAGCCGCCCCGGTGGCTATACCCGGATCATCAAGATCGGGCCCCGGCTTGGCGACAATGCCGAAATGGCAATGATCGAACTGGTCGATTATAATGAAAACCTTCTGGGCACAAAAGAAAGCAAGGGTGTGAAAAAATCACGCAGAAGAAGGGGCAGTGCCAAAAAACAAGCGGAAGAGGCCATCCCTGCTGCACCCGGAATGATTAAAGACAGCGACAGCGTGCAAGCGGAAGAAATTGAAGCCGATGCCGTATCCGAAGAGCCCGCTCAGGCAGAAAAATCATTGGAAGAAAAGGAAGAAGGCGTTAAGGCGGAAGAAAATGCCGGGGAAACAGCTGATGAAGAAACCCGGCCGGAGGATGTAACTGAAGAAAAAACCGAACCGGTCGCTGAAGAAACTGAAAAAACTGCTGAAACGGAAGCTGACGAAGCAAAAGAAGACGAAGCAGCTACGCCTGAAGCTGAAAAAAGTGATGATAAAAAAGTTGAATCATCCGGTGAAGAAGGTGATGAAGAGGAAAAGAAAGAATAATAAAAAAAACCTCAATAAACCACAAAAGGATAGGGTTTAAAGGACTTTATCCTTTTTTTATCCCGTATAATCTAAAAAACAACAAACCATGAGTTCAATGATAACCAATATCCATGCACGCCAGATACTTGATTCGCGCGGCAACCCGACCATCGAAGTTGACGTTTACACCAATACGGGCATTGTTGCCCGTGCAGCCGTCCCATCGGGGGCCTCCACCGGTATTCACGAAGCGGTTGAGCTTCGCGATAACGACAAAGGTACATACCTCGGGAAAGGCGTGCTGAAAGCCGTTGAGAACGTGAACAACATATTATCCGAAGAATTACAGGGCTATTATGTGACCGAACAGCGCGATATTGATCAGCGAATGATCGAGATAGATGGCACACCGAACAAAGAAAAACTCGGTGCCAATGCCATACTGGGTGTTTCACTGGCAGTGGCACATGCCGGCGCGCAGGAAACCGGACAGTTTCTTTTCCGTTACCTGGGCGGACCCAATGCCCATGTTCTGCCCATTCCCATGATGAACATCCTGAACGGGGGTTCGCATGCCGACAACAGCATCGACTTCCAGGAATTCATGATCATGCCTGTTGGTGCCGAAACTTTTTCTGAAGCGATCAGGATGGGTGCCGAAGTATTCCATAACCTGAAAGCCGTGCTCAAAAAAGGCGGATACAGCACCAATGTTGGCGACGAGGGCGGCTTTGCACCCAACCTCTCCTCGAACGAAGAAGCAATAAAAGTGGTTTTGCAGGCCATCGAAAAAGCCGGGTACAAAGCCGGTGAAGATGTTTTTCTGGCCCTTGACCCCGCTTCATCGGAATATTACATCCCCGAAGAAAACGTATACCATCTGAAATGGTCGAGCGGCGACAAGCTCAGCCCCTCAGAAATGGTCGGGTTCTGGGAAGAATGGGTTAAGAAATATCCCATCATATCCATTGAAGACGGTATGGCGGAAGACGACTGGGACGGATGGAAGCTGATGAATAAAAAACTGGGCGACAAAATACAGATCGTCGGCGACGATATCTTTGTGACCAATACGAAACGTTTGAAAAGAGGCATTGAGGAGCATGTTGCCAACTCCATCCTTATCAAGGTCAACCAGATCGGCACACTCACCGAAACCATCGATGCAGTTGATATGGCCACACGAAACGCTTTCACTTCGGTGATCAGCCACCGTTCGGGCGAAACTGAAGATACCAGCATCGCCGATCTGGCCGTTGCGCTGAACACCGGCCTCATCAAAACGGGCTCGGCAAGCCGTTCCGACAGGATCGCGAAATATAACCAGTTGCTCCGCATTGAGGAAATACTGGGCAATGCCGGAAAATACCACGGAAAGAGCTTCAAATTCCTGAAATAGGAACTCAGGCTTCATTTTTCTCACCTGAAATGCCGGCCTTATCCTTTTCCGAATGGGATACATATTTCCCCACGATCAGGGCGATGATCACGGCAAGATACAGTTGAGATGTAAGACTGAAAAATACAGCCGCAGCCCTGGCCAACTGCGATACCGCCGTTATATCACCATACCCCGTGGTGGTAATGGTCACATAGCTGAAATACCTCAGATCGGCAGCGTCAGCGGGATCAAGAGCACCGGAAAAGGCATCCGGGTCAAAGAAATAGATCAGTAAATTGATATCCCCTGCCAGCAGGCCGTATAGGATATATATGGCGATAACGCCAAAAACAACATTGGCCGATACTTTTTTGCTATTGGCCACCTGGCGGATGATGTGAAAAATGATAGTTCCATAAAAAACAGCCGCCAGTAATTTTTCGGCCGGATAGACCAACTTCCCAAGGTGTGAATAATCGGGCATCCACACCAATATCATGATCACAACCGTGAAAACAATGATAAAAACAAGGGTTTTCCTCTCATTGCGGATCAGGTTAATGCATGCCAGTAAAAAAAGTGTAAACGTAATGCCCCTGATAAGGGTAAAAACATGATCGGGGAAAAAGGCATTCAAAAAAACTTCCAACACGGTGGTAATAAGCAGGTATAAATACCTGTTTTGAAATATGTGCCGGTCTAAATCATTGCGAAATGTCATGTGGGCAGGGTTTTTCTGATTCACCAAAAGTATAAATTCCCGCAAATAATTCAAAACCTGCATTTACGGTTTACACAAAAATCTCACGGAGCCGCTTAATTATGCAATCTCATGAAGGTAGTGTATCAGATTTACGGACCGTTTCAGGTCAAGTTTTTTTCGCATTCGGCTCCGTGCCGTTTCGAGGGCTCTTACCGATTGTCCTGTAATTTCGGATATTTCCTTTGACGACATTCCCAGCCGCAGGTAGGTACAGAGCCTGATCTCATTCGGGCTGAGATTGGGATGTATGCGTGTGATCTTTTCCCTGAAGTCTTCGTGTTCTTTTTCAAAACGAAGCTCAAACTCCTTCAACTCCTGTCCCTTAAGAAGATTTCTCAATTTGTTAATGGCAGTGAGGATTTTGTCGCTGTATGTATTCTGTGTATCCCGGTTAATGGCACGCAGATCGTCTATAATGGCTTCGCTCAATTCAGTCCGCCTTGCAATATACAAAGCATTTTCAGTCATTAGTTTTTTCTTGAAGTCAAGTTCACGGGCCAGGGCATCCCTGGTATGCTTGAGGTCGAGATGGGTACGGATCCTTACCAGCAATTCCTTTTCATTGAACGGTTTGGTAACATAATCGACCCCTCCTTTCTCAAAACCTTTCAGAATACTATCCTGGTCGGTGCGTGCCGTAAGGAATATCACCGGGATATCCCTTGTTCGTTCATCGGATTTCAGTATTTCACAAACCTCAAACCCATCCATTCCGGGCATCATTACATCAAGCAGGATCAGGTCAAAATCAACCTTACTGCACAAATCGATCGCCTTTTTCCCGCTATCAGCATATGACACGGAATACCCCTGTTCATCAAGGATGCTGATCATCAGGCGAATATTCAGCGGGATGTCATCAACAATCAGAATATTTGAAATCGTTTGTTCCATATCAATTCGGCTCGTTGAGTATTTCTCTCATTTTTTCAACATATTCAGGGAACCCGGCCAGGCTGGCATCAATTCTTTCCACATCATAATTATCACAATAAGCCATCAGCTTATCGCCATAATCAACCAGCAACCTGATATTATGCATCATGCCGGTTTGCTGAATTCTGTCGGCAAAATTCCTGATCGATTGAAACTCCTTGAGTTCATTGGCCTGCTTCCATAACGGCAGATGTTCCTTTTCAATTATTTCGAGGGCAGCAAGCACGGAATTCACAAAAGCCTCTTCATTTCTCTGATCCAGCAATGACTGAGAAGGTTCAGCATATTTTCCTTTTTTAGCGGCCGGCAAAAACCTGCCCATTTTAGCATACAGATCCTGAATATTGAATGGTTTGATAAGATAATCGTTAAATCCGGAGGAAGTGATCCTTTCAATGTCTTCTTTCATGGCCAGTGCTGTAAGGGCCAGCACCGGGATACCGGCGAGTTCCTTGTCCTGTCTGATCATTTCAACGGCTTTGTATCCATCCATAACGGGCATCATGATATCCATCAGGATCAGGTCAGGTTTTTTGTGCATGGCTTCCTGCACGGCTTTCTCACCGTTATCAGCCTCCGAAACGGTCATTCCCGACTCCAACAGGTTATCCCTTACATAATGCCTGTTGATGGCTGAATCATCGACAAGCAGGATGTGTCTTCCACGGAATGAGGATCCTGCAATTTTTTGTTCAAATTCTTTTTGGCTTTCAAATTCCGCAATCTGCACATTCTGCAGTGAAACCACAAACCGGGCGCCTTTGCCGGGCTCACTGTCGACCATGATGGAACCCGACATCATTTCGAGCAGGCGACGTGTGATGGAAAGGCCAAGGCCGGTACCCTCCAGGCTTTGGTTCACGGCATCACCAATCTGGACAAAAGCATCGAATATTTTATCATGGTATTGGGAAGGGATCCCTATTCCGCTGTCTTCAATCGTAATGAGCAAGTCAATCTTCCCGCCGGGTAATACACCTTCGCTCCGCGTTTCCGCTAAAACACGGATAAAGCCCTTATCCGTAAACTTTACAGCATTGCCGATAAGGTTAAACAATACCTGTCTGATGCGAACCTTATCGAGCATAAGAAAGCTTGGAATACCCGATTGCACGTCAATGAAAAAATCCAGTCTTTTATTGGCCACCTTCGGCGCAAAAACCTGGCTGATCTCAGTGATCACCGCCCGGAGGTCGACAGATTCCAGGCTTACATCAATCCTTCCGGCCTCGATCTTCGACAGGTCGAGAATGTCGTTGATCAGCATTAACAGGCTATTGCCGGCCGACTTAATGGAAGCGGCATATTCCCTCAGCCTGGGCTCCTGCAATTGGTTTGCCAGCATTTCGGAAAAGCCTATGATAGAGTTCAGGGGAGTCCTGATCTCATGCGAGATATTTGAGATAAAATCACTTTTTACACGGTTGGCATCCTCTGCCTTGTCCTTGGCCCGCCTGAGGTTTTCCTCGTATTGCTTACGGTCTGTGATATCCCTCGCAAAAACACAATTATACTCCCTGCCGTCAAATTCAATAAAGTTGATCATGAGTTCCACAGGAAAATCACGTCCGTCCCTGGTCCGGTGAACAGATTCAATGTTGACCTGTTTTTCGGTTCGAATCTGTTTCCAGTGATCTGCCCATACCTCCCGCGGGAAATTCGGATCGACATCATGCACCGTCATACCAATCAGCTCTTCGCGGGTATAACCCAATACCCGGCAAGCCGCCTCATTTACATATATAAAATCCCCGCTTTCTTGCGTCCAGAATGCAGCATCGGAGCTTTGATCGACCGAAAACTGGGTTAGTCTTAATGATTCAACCGCCTGTTTTTGTAATGTGATATCTTCACAAAACTCCGATAAGCCAACCAACTGCCCATTGTCATCAAATACGGGGTAACCCCTGGCATACCAGTATCGGCCATCGGGGGTTGATACCTCACCCGACTGGGGCAATCCTGTTTGGGCAGCTTTAATTACCGGGCAATTATTGCATGGTTCATTTCGGCCGTGCCAATGCTCATAACATGTGGTACCGAAAAGTTCTGACTGATCAACACCCAGCTTATCGGCATATGCCTTATTAACCCATTTTATTTTCAGGTCGGTAGAAAAATAGGCAAACATTTCGTTCATACTGTCGAGCACAACCGCCTTTTCCGCTTCAATTTGTTTGATAATGCTATGGGCATCCCTGATGGCTGTAATATCCTCGACCGAACCTTCATAATATATATGTCCCTTCCCGTCGTCGATCTTTCGGGCGTTTTCACGAATGTACAGCATTTTGCCGCCCGGCAGCACAATGCTTGATTCAAACCCCTTGACAACTCCATTATTTTCGATCTCCCTGACAAAAGCACTACGGTCGTAACTGATCTCATTGCAAAACTTTAGAAAACCCCTTAGCTGAATTTCTTCCAAACTATTAATTTTCAGCATATTGAGAAGGGAGGGGTTTGCAAGAAGCATATTCCCGTCGGGAGTAGTCCTGAACATGCCCAGCGGAATATTCTCATATAGATCGCGGAACTTTTTTTCACTTTCACGTAAAGCCATTTCAGCCTTTACACGGTCAGTGATATCGCGGATCACATCCAGCACTTCATTCTTGCTTATGGGAATATACCTGGCTTCGTAATACTCCGTACCATTTTCTCCCTCAAGGGAGTATTCATCAACGATGATCCTGCCTTTCTCGAGGGTCTCCTTCACTTTTTCCATTCCCCTTTTCCTGACAACCTCCGGCAGCTTCACCTCAGAAATGATTTTCCCGAGGAACTCTTCCGGTTTGAGCATTAGTTTCCCGGGAGCACTTGAATGATAATCAATAAAACGGCCATCTTTATCAAACCTGAAAATAAGATCCGGCAGTGATTTAAGCATGATCTCATAACGGGTAAGTACATCATGGAGCTGTTTTTCAATCAGCCGCGACTTCGACAGGTCGAATGCAACGCTGCGTATACCTATAACTTTTTTATTTTCAAAAATCGGATACGAATACAGCAAAACCGGGAAAGTATTTCCGTTTTTCCTGATCACAGTGAATTCCTCTCCGCCAAGCCTTTTCCCTTCCATCAACTGCCTGACCCTTTTTCGCATCTTATCATGATCGGCAGGAATGACCAATTCCGGAAGGCTTATCTTATTCCTGTCAATATCTTCCTTTGAATAGCCCATCATTTCCATCCCGCGCGGATTACTGTATGTGATATGCGCTTCAAGGTCATATTCAAAAATGCCCAGCGGAATAAAATCAACCAACTCACGGTATTTCTTCTCGCTGTCGCGATAGGCCGATTCGAGGCTGCGGATCAGATCTTCTGTCCGTTTATCAAAATCCTTTTGGGGATATTCTTTCAAAACCGGAATAATTTAACAGATAAAAATACGAATAAAAAAAGAAAACCCAGCTACCGGCCGGGTTTTCATATTTCCATGATTTGGGTTTTCCTTCAATAATTTATAGGTCAACTATTATAAAGCAAATATTAAGCCATCGGATTGGCATACATTTAAAACACTGCTAAAGAATAAATTAAAAACAACCCTGTTGCAGTATTATTTCCCGGAATGGGAAAATAGTCTAAATCCGGGAATTTCTATGCTGTATTAATTTCTTTCAGAAGGTTTCTCAGCATTTCAAAAGCTTTGTGAAGCCCACCCGGCTCATTTCCGCCGGCAGTGGCAAAATGCGCCTGACCGCCGCCGCCGCCATGGATCTCTTTTGCCAGTTCGCCGATAATTTTTGATGCATCAAGCTTTTTATCTTTTATGGCTGTTTCGCCAATCCCCAGTGTCAGATATGCTTTCCCGCTGCTTTCGGTCCCCAGGAGTACCACCAGGTTTTTATTTTCCCGGGTCAGGGTAAATACAAGATCTTTGGCAATTCCCTGGTCAACAGCCGGGCTGGCGGTAAGCAGGTCGATCCCGTGGTGGTGTGTCTGCTTGTTTCTGAGATCGGCCAGCACTGATCCGGCCATTTTCCGGTTCAGGGTTTCGTTTTGCTTTTGAATTCTTTTATAATCTTCCAGAAGGTTTCCGACGCCTTTTACCAGGTCTTTGGGATTTTTCAGCAATTGCCTTACTTCATCCTCAACCGCCAGTTTTTCATTCACATATTTTTCAGCAGCTTCGCCTGTTAAGGCTTCAATCCTTCTTACGCCGGCTGCAATGGCACTTTCAGAAATGATTTTGAATAAGCCGATCTGTCCTGTCAGGGCCACATGGGTTCCCCCGCAAAGCTCAACGGAATCGCCAAAGCGGATCACCCTTACTTTGTCGCCGTACTTTTCTCCGAAAAAAGCCAGCGCGCCCATCTCCAGTGCCTCTTCCATGTTAACCGATCGATGCTCATCCATGGGGAAATTATTCCTGATCATGGCATTGACCATTTGCTCAACCTTCAATATTTCTTCATTGCTCATCTTTTGAAAATGGCTGAAATCAAACCGCAGGTGCCCGGCATCAACCAGCGAACCTTTCTGTTCAACATGTTCTCCCAACACCTTTCGCAAGGCATGGTGCATCAGGTGCGTGGCCGTGTGGTTGTTGGCCGTCCTGATCCTTTGGCCGTCATCCACCCTGGCCGTGTATTCTTTCGAGGCAGGTTCCCGGTCGGCAAAGTGAAGAATGAGTTCGTTCTCACGCCGTGTATCAAAAATATGTATCCGTTCATTTCCATTTGTAAGTGTACCGGAATCGCCCACTTGCCCGCCTGACTCAGCATAAAAAGGAGTTTGATCGAGGACAAGTTCATAATAGGTCTTTTTCTTATCCGATACCCGTCTGTATCTGAGTAGTTTTACCTTAGCCACAAGTTGGTCATAGCCTAGAAATTCTGTAGTTCCGCCGGCATCCGACAGGCGGATCCAGTCGTCCTTGTCTTTCCCGGCTGCCTGTCGTGAGCGATCCTTTTGCTGCTGCAAACCTTTTCTGAAGCCTTCCATATCGACAGTCCAGCCGCGTTCACGTGCCATGAGGCTTGTAAGGTCGACCGGAAAGCCGTATGTGTCGAAGAGTTCAAAGGCAAACCCGCCGTCGACAACATTTTCATCGCTTTCAGTTGAAACATATTGTTCAAATCGCCTGATCCCCTGTTCAAGCGTATGCAGGAAAGACAGTTCCTCTTCGCGGATCACCCTGCCGGCCAAATCCTGTTGTGCCGGAAGTTCGGGAAAGGCATCACCCATTTGACCAGCCAGTACCGGCAAAAGTTTATAGATGAGCGGTTCTTTACATTCCAAAAAAGTATAGGCATATCTCACCGCCCTGCGCAATATCCTTCTGATTACATAACCGGCTCCTGTATTTGACGGCAGTTGCCCGTCGGCAATGGAAAAAGCCACTGCGCGAAGGTGATCGGCGATTACACGCATGGCCACATCCGCAGCCGGCCCGGTTCCATATCTCAGATCAGTGAGCTTTTCTATTTCCGCGATCAGCGGCCTGAAAACATCCGTATCGTAGTTCGACTGCCTGCCCTGCAGCACCATGCACAACCTTTCGAAACCCATGCCCGTATCGACATGTTTTGCGGGCAGGGGCGATAGAGAGCCGTCCTTCAGGCGGTTAAACTCAATAAAAACAAGATTCCATATCTCGATTACAAGGGGATGATCGCTGTTTACCAGCTCACGCCCGTCTTTTGCCATTCTTTCCTGATCATCACGCAGATCGGCATGGATCTCCGAGCAGGGGCCGCAGGGGCCCGTATCGCCCATTTCCCAGAAATTATCTTTTTTGTTCCCATAGAGGATCCTGTTATCGGGCACCATTTCTTTCCAGAATCCAAAGGATTCCGCATCAGGTTCAAGCCCGTCGGCTGCATCACCGCCAAATACGGTAACATAGAGGCGATCAGGATCGATGCCATAAACGCTGGTCAGCAATTCCCATGCCCAGGCGATGGCCTCCTTTTTGAAATAATCACCAAACGACCAGTTACCCAGCATTTCAAACATGGTATGGTGGTAGGTATCATGGCCTACCTCTTCCAGGTCATTGTGTTTCCCCGAAACGCGCAGGCATTTCTGCGTATCGGCTATTCGCAGGTTTTCAGGAGACCGGTTGCCCAGAAAAACATCCTTGAACTGGTTCATGCCGGCATTGGTAAACATCAGGGTGGGATCATCCTTTACTACCATGGGGGCAGAAGGAACGACCATATGCTGTTTATCCCTGAAAAAATCAAGAAAGGTTTTCCTGACAAGTTTCGATTCCATATAACACTTTATTAACAATCAATTTGTTAAATAAACTTCGGAAATTACTGAGGGCAAAGTTAGTTTAATTAATTATTTTTGCATCAGGGTATGTACATTTTCATACTGAACGCACAGGCATTGCGTTGATAAAAGGTCATGAGTAAAGAGCAATTTTACTATAATCCAAAAACCCTGGCTTACGAAAAGCGGAGGCGTTCGGGCAAGGTTGTTTTCCTGCGTTTCCTCAGGTCGCTGCTAACCGTTATTGTTTTTGCCGCCCTGGGAATATTTTTAGCCTATTCCTTTCTGGATTCGCCCAAGGAAAGAATGCTCAAACGCGAGATCACCCAATATGAATTCCAGTTTACGATACTGAACGACCGCCTGAACCAGATCGAAACGGTACTTGGTCATTTGCGCGAAAAGGACGACAACATCTACCGTGTAATCTTTGAAGCCGAGCCCATCCCCCCATCGATCCGCAATGCCGGATTTGGCGGAACCGACAGATATGCCAGGCTCGACGGTTACAAGAACTCCCAAACCATCATCGAAACAACCAAAAAGCTCGACCGGATCACCAGCCAGCTGGTGGTTCAGTCGAAATCGCTGGATGAAGTTTTCGAAATGGCAAGAAATAAATCGTTGATGCTGGCGCACATCCCGGCCATACAACCCATCGAAAAAGGCCTGGGAAATATCATCAGCGGCTATGGCATGCGTTACCACCCCATTCTCAAAGTACGGAGAATGCACTGGGGTATCGACATTACGGCACCTTCCGGCACTCCCATATACGCTACAGCCGACGGCACCGTTAACTTCAACGGCCGGAAAGGCGGTTACGGCAAAACATGTATGGTTGACCATGGCTACGGGTACCAGACATTGTACGGGCATATGAAAACGGTTACCGTTAAAAAAGGACAAAAGGTAAAAAGGGGTGAGATCATCGGATACGTGGGCAGCACAGGGCTTTCACAGGCCCCTCACGTTCATTATGAAGTGATCTACAACAATAAAAAGGTCGACCCCGTCAATTACTTCTACAATGATTTCACGCCCGAAGAATTTGAAAAGATCCTTGAACTGGCTTCCCGCGACACGCAAGTACTCTCATAAACGGCCAGGTCGGGATGCCGCAACTTAGCGCACTTGCAATAAATACCGCGATAATGTCTGAATCCAGCAAGAAATCGGAAAAAATCTATTACTCCATTGGCGAAGTGGCAGGCATGTTCAATGTAAACCCCTCCCTGATACGCTTTTGGGAAAAAGAATTCGATATTATCAAACCCAAAAAGAACAAAAAGGGTAACAGGTTCTTTACCCGGAAGGATATCCGGAACTTCCGCCTGATCCACCATCTGGTAAAGGAAAAGGGCTATACCCTCAAAGGTGCAAAGGATTCACTAAAAGCAAATCCCGAAACCCTCGAAAATAAAGCCATGGTGGTCGAGTCACTCGAAAAGATCAAACAATTCCTCATTGAAATGAAAGAAGGAATGGACGAATAAACCGGAGCATGGCTTTGACTGGTTTTTTCAATCTTACGTTTTCCTTAAACCCGCTTAACATTATTTAACCCGGCATTTAACATTATTTAACAAGGGCAGAAGCCCTGCCTGCATGATCATGCTTTATTTTTGCGACAACAAAAAAATCAAAAGTATGATGGAAAACGATATCAAGGCACTGAATGACCGGATCCAGAACGAGAGTGCGTTTGTCGACATGCTCAACATGGAGATGAATAAGGTGATCATCGGCCAGAAACAAATGATCGAACGCCTGATGATCGGGCTGTTGTCAAATGGCCATGTTTTGCTTGAAGGGGTTCCGGGGCTGGCCAAGACCCTGGCCATTAAATCGCTGGCCAATGCCATCAAAGCCCGTTTCAGCAGGATACAGTTTACGCCCGACCTGCTGCCTGCCGACTTGCTTGGCACCCTTATCTACAGCCAGAAAAAAGAAGAGTTCGTTGTCCGTAAAGGACCGATCTTCGCCAATTTCATCCTCGCCGACGAGATCAACCGCTCGCCGGCAAAGGTGCAAAGCGCGCTGCTCGAAGCCATGCAGGAGCGACAGGTAACCATTGGCGACACAACCTACCCGCTGGATGAACCATTTCTTGTGCTGGCTACACAAAACCCGATCGAACAGGAAGGCACCTATCCGCTGCCCGAAGCACAAGTGGATCGTTTCATGCTGAAGATCGTGATCGGCTATCCCGGCAAGGAAGAGGAAAAGCTAATCCTGCGGCAAAACATCAAAGGAACTTTCCCCGAAACCTCCGCCATTCTCAAACCTGCAGACATCATGAAAGCCAGGGAACTTGTCAGGGAAGTATACCTTGATGAGAAAATTGAGAACTATATTACCGACATCGTTTTTTCATCCAGGTTCCCATCGGAATATAAGCTGCAGCGCTTCGAATCCATGATCAGTTACGGGGCCTCCCCGCGTGCAAGCATCAATCTGGCGCTGGCAGCCAAGGCCTTTGCCTTTATCAGGCGCCGCGGTTATGTGATCCCCGAAGATATCAGGGCCGTTGCACACGATGTACTGAGGCACCGCATCGGGCTTACCTACGAAGCCGAAGCCGAAAATGTCAGCTCCGAAGACATCATCAGCGAAATACTGAATACGGTGGAAGTGCCGTAAGTATAATCGCACAACCAGCAAACAAAAAAATAAACGGGAGTTTTGGAAACTGCTGATATCATAAAGAAAGTCAGGAAGATCGAGATCAAGGCACGCGGCCTCTCGAGACAGATCTTTACAGGGCACTACCACAGTGCCTTCAAAGGTCGTGGTATGGCTTTCAGCGAAGTGCGCGAATACCAGTATGGTGATGATATCAGGAATATCGACTGGAACGTCACTGCCAGGTTCAACCATCCCTACATCAAAATTTTTGAGGAAGAAAGGGAACTCACGGTCATGTTGCTGATTGATGTCAGCGGTTCAAATGAATTCGGCAGCCGGATACAGTTCAAGGAGGAGCAGATGACGGAGATCGCTGCCGTGATCGCCTTTTCTGCCATCAACAACAACGACAAGGTGGGGGTGATCTTTTTCAGCGACAGGGTCGAAAAATTTATTCCACCCAAAAAAGGCGCCTCGCATATCCTGAGGATCATCAGGGAATTGATCGACTTCCGGCCCGAAAGCCAGAAAACAAATATTGCGGAAGCACTCAGATACCTGACCAATGTCATCAAAAAACGCTGTACTGCCTTTGTCATCTCCGACTTTCTGGATACCGGCTTCGACGAGGCACTGCGCATTGCCGGAAACAAGCACGATCTGGTAGCACTGCGTATTTACGATGAAGGCGAAACCAACCTTCCAAACATCGGGCTGGTCAAGATCTTCAACAAAGAAAACGGCAAATATACATGGGTGGATTCGGGTAGTGCAAAGATCAGGCAATCCTACCGCGACTGGTGGGAGATGCACCAGCAATATCTTGCCAGGCAGTTCAAAAAAAGCGGCATCGACCATGTTGGGGTCAATACCGGCGAGGATTACGTAAAACCGCTGGTCGGCCTGTTCAAACTCAGGGAATCGAGGATGTAAGGATGAAAAGAATACTCATAACATACCTGCTGGGATTGATGGTTGCCTGCGGGCAAGTCCGGGCACAGGATATTGTTGCCAGGGCATTCCTCGACACAACGGATATTCTGATCGGCGACCAGATCAACCTGAACCTTGAATTCGACATGCCGCTTGATTACCGGGTACTCTGGCCATTCAGCCAGGACACCCTGACCCGGAATGTGGAGATCATCACACAAACGCCTGTCGATACCCTCATCAACAGCCGTGAAAACACCGTCAGCCTGGTGCAAAAGATCACCATCACCTCTTTTGATTCGGGATATTATCAATTACCTGCTATCCATTTCCGCTACCAGCCCATTGACGACACCGGATTCCATGAACTCAGCACCATGCCCGTTTACCTGCGCGTACACCACATGGAAATTGATACCACACAGTCGATCATGGCCATCAAACCACCTTTGAAAGCACCGCTGACCTTTGGTGAAGTATTGCCCTGGCTGCTCATGACATTTGGCATTATTGCCCTGGCCCTACTCATTGTTTACATCGTAAAAAAGAGAAGAAAAAAAGAACCCATATTCACGATCAGGCCCAGGCCCGTATTGCCACCGCATGTCGCAGCCATGCAGGAACTTGAAAGCCTCCGGCAGAAAAAACTCTGGCAATCGGGCAGGGTGAAGGATTATTATACACAATTAACCGGCATTGTGAGAATATACATTGAAAAGCGTTTTGGCGTCCCGGCCGTAGAGATGACCAGCAACGAGATTATTGAAGGGCTGAAACGAAACGGCACACATCATGAAGCCATTGAGGGTCTGAGTCAGACACTGACCCTTGCCGACCTGGTAAAATTTGCCAAAGCAATGCCATTGCCAAGCGAAAATGATACCAGCATGGACCAATGCATCAGTTTTGTAAAAACGACCATGCCGGCACCCGAAACGGATAATATGCCCGACGTGAAAAAGGAAACGAATACAGAAACGAAAACTAAACAGGAGAACAGCTGATGTTTGACGGTATCACATATGCCAACCCGGGCTTTCTCTACCTTTTTGCCCTTATCCCAATGCTCGGGGTATGGTACTGGTATAAATACCGGCATAACAACCCCGGACTTCAGTTATCGTCGACCGAGGCCTTCAGGGGCACCGGCAAAAGCCTTCGCCAGTATCTCATCCACCTGCTGTTCGTTTTCCGCATCCTTGCCATATCACTCCTGATCCTTGCGCTGGCGCGGCCGCAAACAACCTCAAAAACGAAAGACATAAGCATTGAGGGTATCGACATCGTGATGGCCCTTGACGTTTCAAGCAGCATGCTTGCCCAGGATCTTCGTCCCGACCGCCTGGAAGCGGCCAAGGATGTTGCTTCCGAATTCATTGCCGGCAGACCAGACGACCGTATCGGCCTGGTCATATTCAGCGGAGAAACATTTACGCAGTCGCCGCTGACCAGCGATCACAGCATGATCAGGAATCTCTTTAAGCATATAAAGAGCGGCATGATCGAAGATGGCACTGCCATTGGCGACGGCCTTGCCACATCCGTCAACCGCCTGAAGGAGAGCATGGCCATCAGCAAGGTGATCATCCTGATCACTGACGGGGTGAACAATGCCGGTTCGGTCGATCCGCTCTCGGCAGCCGAAATTGCCAAGTTATACGGCATCAGGATCTATGCCATCGGGGTAGGCACCACGGGCGTTGCACCCTATCCGGTGCAGACACCCTTCGGGATACAATACCAGAACATGGAAGTCAGGATCGATGACGAAGGCCTGCAACAGGTCGCGGAGCTGACAGGAGGAAGGTACTTCAGGGCCACCAGCAACCGCAAGCTTGAAGAAATTTACAGAGAGATAGACCAATTGGAAAGATCAAAGATCGATGTGACCGAGTTCAGTAAGAAACATGAGGAATTTTTACCGCTTGCCTTGCTGGCGCTTGGATTTATTATACTGGAGTTATTACTAAAAAATACATTATTCAGGACCATCCCTTAAGTGTGGGTATATATTAATGATCAGATTTGAACACATAGAACTGCTTTACCTGCTGGCCGGCGTGCCGATATTCATTTTTATTTTCGTTATTGCACTGTATTTACGCAGGCATGCGCTGAGAAAAGTAGGCGAGCCCGGGACCATCCGCCGTCTGATACCCGACGTATCAAAAGAAAAACCAATCCTTAAGTTCATTCTTCTGATGCTGGCCTTTGTCTTTATCGTGATCGGACTGGCCAACCCGCAAACAGGTTCAAAACTCGAAAAGGTACAACGCAGGGGAATCGATTTGGTAGTGGCCCTGGATGTTTCCAACAGCATGCTTGCACAGGATATAAAACCCGACAGGCTCACCAGGGCCAAGCAGGCGCTTTTCAAGCTGATCGACAAGCTGCAGGGCGACCGTATCGGAATCGTTATCTTTGCCGGCAAAGCCTATACACAATTGCCCATTACAACAGATTATTCCGCTGCCAAGATGTTTGTGTCGAACATCTCCACCACCGATGTGCCTTCGCAGGGAACGGCCATCGGCGAAGCCATCCTGCTCGGAATGGAATCATTCGATAAAAAAGATCAGGGAAAAGCCATCATCATCATTACCGACGGCGAAAACCATGAAGACGGCGCCCTTGAGGCCGCCAGAGCAGCCAGCGAAGAAGGCATCAGGATCTATACCATTGGAATGGGCCTGCCCGATGGCAGCCCAATCCCACTGTATAACAGCTACGGACAGCAAAGCGGCTACAAAAAAGACCGCCAGGGAAATACCGTAGTTACCAGGCTGAATGAGCAAATGCTGCAACAGATCGCAACTGCCGGACAGGGCGATTATGTACGTGCCAACAATACCCAGGCAGGACTCAGTAAAATATTTGAGAAGATCAACGCGTTGGAAAAACAGGAAATTGAAACCAGGATGTTTACCGATTACGAAGACCAGTTTCAGTATTTTCTGGGTTTCGGGCTGCTGCTGCTCTTCCTTGAGTTCCTTATTTTTGAACGAAAAACAAAGTGGGCCTCAAAGATCAGGCTATTTGAAAGAACAAACCTGCTTAACAAATAATGAACCGCATTAAATACATATTAACCGCCTTCCTCTTTTTGTCGGTATTGGACATCAGTCATGCCCAGCAGGGAAACAAATTCATCAGGAGGGGTAACACCGATTTTGAAAAAAAAGATTTTGCGGGGGCTGAAAGCAATTACCTCAGATCGTTACACAAAGGGGCCGATGCATATAAAGGACTTTTTAACCTGGGGGATGTGTATTATGAGCTGAAGGATTACGGACAGGCCGGTGCCCTGTTCGATTCCGTTGCCAGGCTCAATGTAGAAAAGGATGTCCGGAGCCAGGCATTTTATAACCTGGGTAATGCGCTGCTCAGCGCATCACTCGAATCCGATACCATCATGTCTGAAGCCCTGCCCCTGAGCATTGAATCATATAAAAACGCCTTGCGGCTGAACCCATCCGATACCGCTGCCAAATATAACCTGGCCTACGCACAATGGCTGATGAAGGACCAGCAGCAGGATCAACAACAACAACAGCAGCAGCAAGACCAGCAACAGGATCAGGATCAAGAACAGAAGCAGGATCAGCAAAACCAGGATCAGCAAAATGAAGATGAGCAAAATCAGGATGAAGAGCGCGACCAGCAGCAGGATCAGCAACAGGATCAGCAACAGGGCAGTCCTGAGCAGCAAAAGGATGCACAGCAGCAACCGCGGCAGATTTCGAAGGAGGATGCCGAGCGCATGCTGGAAGCCTTAAAAAACGACGAACAGAAAACCCTTGAAAAAGTAAAAGCGAAACAAGCAAAAGGAAAACCGGTAAAAAGTGAAAAAGACTGGTAATTTTGATGATGATAAACCAGGCATATGAAAGCAGGATGGAATGGCATGCACAAGCATATTTTTATGATCTCCGGCATGCTATTGCCATCGTACCGTTAAAGTAAAATGAAATGATAAAAAAACACACTTTATCGGTTATACTGATGATCTTTATGGTCATCCAATGGGTTTCGGCTGAGGAAGTCGAGTTCACGGCATCGGCCAGAAACCAGGTATCGCTTGGCGACAGGTTTCAGCTAACCTATACCGTCAATGCAAAGGGGGGTGATTTTTCGGGACCGGAAATCGATGATTTCAGGACATTATCAGGACCGAATATGTCCACCAGTGAAAGTTACCAGGTCATCAACGGGCGGATGTCACAATCCGTTACGGTAAATTACATATATTACCTGCAAGCCTTTAAGGAGGGCACATTTGAAATACCGCCCGCTTCAATCAGCCTTAGAGGAAAGACATATCAGTCCAATGCCCTGCGCATTGAAGTGCTGAAAGGGAACCTGCCTGAGCGAAGCGTTCCCAGGACGCCTGCCGGTCAGGGACAAGGTGAACAAGCGGCAGCCGGCTCGTCTCCGGACGACACGGGAGAGGATGTTTTTTTACGGGCCATCATCAGTAAAAAGGATCCATACATTGGCGAAGAGGTAATTGTTACTTACAAGATCTATACTGCCAACATACCCATTTCAGACATAAACATCGAAAACCTGGCCTCCTTTCCGGGTTTTTGGTCGACCAACCTGACTGACGACAAAAAGCAGATCACACCGGAAACCGAAATCATTAACGGCCGTGAATACTTGAGCGGGGTGCTATACAGAACGGCATTGTTCCCGCAAAAGGCCGGGGAGATCAGCATTCAGCCAAAAAAGCTTATTTGTACCGCACAGGTCAGGGTACAGGGAACCCAAAAATCAAGAAACCCGTTTTTCGACAGCTTTTTTGATGATCCTTTTTTCAGCAGCCAGTACAGGAATGTGAGGCTTGAAATGGAGTCGGAATCGATCACGCTGAAAGTAAAGCCCCTGCCGCTTAACAACAAGCCCGCCGGCTTCAGCGGGGCAGTTGGCAGATTCAGCATTCAGGGCAGTGTCGACCAGGATGTCCTTACTGTTAACGATGCCATCACGCTGAAGCTGGTCATCAGCGGTAGCGGAAACCTTGAATTGATCAATACGCCAGAGATCAACTGGCCGCCCGATTTCGAAACCTATGAGCCAAAAATTTCGAAAAACATCCGCACATCCCCATCCGGAATATCGGGTAGCAGGACCTATGAATACCTGGCCATACCGAGAAGTGCCGGCGAATTCACCATCGACCCCGTCGAATTCAGTTATTTTGACCCCAAAACAAACCGCTATCATGTTCTAACCACCGAAGCTTTCACATTCATCGTTGAAAAGGGCGAACAGGATGTTGCCAGCTACTCATACGAAGCCAGGAACCAGGAAGGGATCCGGTATCTGGGACAGGATATCAGGTACATCAAGACCGGATCTGATACTTTATACCTGAAAAACCATTATCTTTTTGGGACGGGAAAGTTTTTTCTCTATCTGGCCCTTCCGGCGGCTCTGATGCTCATCATTGCCATCCTGATCATCCGTACAAGAAAAAGAAGGCTTAACAAGGCGCTCATGAGAAACCGGAAAGCAACGCGCGTGGCGCGAAAGAACCTGAAAAAAAGCAGGGAATTCCTGAAAGAACAAAATCCGGAGGCATTTTATGCTGAAATTTCGCGTGCCCTGTGGGGTTACCTGAGCGATAAATTCAACATACCCCTCTCCGATCTTTCAATGGAAAGCGTTAATATGCGGCTCACAACAAAAGGTGTAAACCCTGAGATCATCGAACGCTTTACCGGGGTACTGGATAAGTGTGAGTTTGCCCGATTTGCTCCCGGCGACAGCACCAGTCTCATGAATGATATTTACAATGATTCCATCAGCATTATCAGCCAGATCGAAGGAGCGTTGCGTTCGTGAACAAATGACATGAAACAGGCAAAGAAACGATGAAACAATTACTTATCATACTCCTGACATTGCCCATGCTGCTGAAAGCCGGATCAGGTCCCGCCGACCTGATCGCTGCAGCCGATTCGGCATATAACAAGGGACTTTTTAACGAAGCAGCAAACCGCTATGAGAAAGTGCTTGAAAGCGGATGGGAATCACCGGCTCTGTATTATAACCTCGGAAATGCATATTTTAAATTGAACGATCTGCCATCGGCAATACTGAATTATGAAAAGGCCAGGGTTCTTGCTCCGCGCGACAAAGACATACAGTTTAACCTCGACATCGCCAACAGCATGATCGTCGACAAGATAGAAGCCGTGCCGGAGATCTTTTATGTAAAATGGTGGAAACAACTGAAAAATTCGTTCAACCTTCACACCTGGACTGTAGCCAGTATTTTATTGTTCTCCCTTCTGGTGATCGTTGCAGGAATCTTTTTGCTGTCGGCAAGGGTGATACTGCGAAAAATATCTTTCTGGGCCGGCATATTATTGTTGCTGTTGGCATCGGCATCCTTCAGCATCACTTATTCCAAATACCGCGTTGAAATCAACCAACTCGAAGCCATCGTTTTTTCCCCTACCATCACGGTAAAAAGCTCCCCGGGGCAGGCGGGTAAGGATCTCTTTGTTATACACGAAGGCACAAAAGTATACATTCTGGATAATCACAATGATTGGTGCAACATCCGCATTGCAAACGGCAGTACAGGCTGGCTTCCCGCAGGCAGCATTAAACGCATCTGATGCCGTGGCGGGCCGGCTTTCGGTTTCTGTTAAGGCAGCCTTTTCGCCAAATCCGGCGGAAGTGCTGATTTATGCACCATGATCGCAACAGTGTTCAGTTTAAGATAAGCCTCTGACATATAAAGGTATCCGCCCCTGTCGTTGCTGTTATCATCCCAGCTATTCTTGATAATATAGTATCTTGTTCCGTTCTGATCGCGCACCATTCCGCTAAGATGCATCAGGTGGTCGTCTGTTGCAGTGTAGTTGTCGAAATGTTCACGGCGCAGGGCTTCATCCACCTTTTTTTCATGACCGGGTTTATCAAAAGTATAGAGTTCACCGGCCTTTTCGCTTTCGCTGAGTTTCTCCCAACGGGCCCTTTCCGTCCCGTCCAGGTCTTCCGGATTCTTTTCCGGTAGTATGGCCAGGCCATGCTTATGTGAAAAACCCCTGTCGCTGACATCCCCGTCCCAGCATATTGTGTAAGCATTCAGGAGGGCATGGTCGATTACCTGCATGAAATCATCCAGGGGGATGTTAAAATAAAGGTCATTTGACCAGTTATCGGGTATTTCGAGCTTAACCATCTCATAGTAGGGATAGGCGTTATACGAAGTAAGTTCTATGTACGAATCAGGGTCGATGGAGAAGCTTCCGGCAAAAGATACGGGGTCAACGGTTTCTCCTTCCCAATCGAATTTTTCAGGGGCAGGTCCGAGATAGACATCCAGGATGGCAGCGAATGCTTCGTGCCATACCGGTGTAAGCCTGCTGCCGCGCTTTCTGATCACCGCATCGAGAAATCCTTTCAGAACGGCATCAAGTTCCCCGTGGTCATGCTTTTCCTCTCCGTATAACAAGCCGGGATATGTGGTCTCCGGCACAATTCCCGCCCGTTTTATCACATTGGTTACATCATGCGCCTGGCCTCCCGGCCCGAAATTCGATTTACCATGCAACCTGACATACCTGGAAGCTTTATCTTCATAGGCATGCCGCACGATATACATTTCCGAAAGATCGGTCTCCCTGCCCGTTATACGCAGAATCTCGGCTTCGATAAAAGAAATACCGGCAAAAGCCCAGCAAGTGCCGGAACGGTGCTGGTCTTTGACCGGCGTAACAGGGATTTCAATGATCGTCTCGAAAACGTAAGCCGTATCCTGGCCGGGCTGCATGGCCCGGGCCGGTGTGTGAAAAAACACGCTTGCTGCACAAACTGAAGCCGAAAGAAAAGCCAGGGTTAAAGTTTTCATATTATTTCGTATTTATGGTTTCCATCAAAGCTGAGGCGCTAAGATAATCCAAAATAAAGAATGAAAGTCCAGAGCCGTAAACTGATTTTGAACAGCCGCTAACTTGCCTTGTCTTGCTTTTTTTATATAATCTTTTATATTTGCTATTCATTAGTTTAAAATAATTTATCCTATATTTGTTAATATTTTTAAGCTTTACGTACTTGCTCATTGTTAAAAAAGGTGTAACTTGTGCCACCATAACTAACATTGCGCTAACAAAAAATTAATATTCCGTTAATACCAAAAATCAAATTTAACTAACATGAAAAGTAGAGTTTTACCATTAAGTCTTGTTACGTTGGTTGTCCTGCTGGGAGCTTTTTTGATCTCTGCCACCATCATTAAGCCCGGTTTTCTTCCGGCCGCAAATAATGATTCAGGGCAGGAAGCGCTGGCTTCTGAAGCCTTCCTCGCCATGCTTCGTAACAACCAGCTTACCGGCAGCCTTGATCCAGCTGATGTGATCAACGCCAGGTTACAAGCCGAAAAAATCGCTTTACAAAATGGCAATCGCGAAGACTTTTTCTGGTCGTTTCTCGGGCCCAACAATGTTGGCGGAAGGACCAGGGCATTGATTTTCGACAACACCGATGCCGGGGGGAATACCATTATAGCCGGTGCAGTCAGCGGCGGGCTTTACAAATCCACCGACGGAGGTCTGACCTGGTACAAGCTGAATGGGAATAAAACCAACCTGAATGTCTCATGCCTTGCACAGGCTCCGGACGGAACCCTTTATGCAGGTACAGGCGAAGGCTTTACAATCCAGGATTATTCCCTTTTTCAGGACCTGAATTATAAAGGAGCCTTTGTCGGGTCGGGTATTTATAAATCAACCGATGGTGAAAGCTTCAGCCTTTTGGGTGCAACCGCCCCGGCAACCAACAATGACACCGTCAACTTTGCCTATGTCAACCGCCTTGCTGTAAATCCCGTCAGCAACGTGGTTTACGCCGCCACCAACAAAGGCCTCTGGTATTCGTCCGATGAAGGGGTCAGCTGGAACATGGCAAAAGTCGGGGACACGGCATTCCTTGCAGGGAATTCCTACGACGTAAAGACTGGTTCAGACGGAATAACGGCAGCTTGTGTTAACGGACTGGCCTATATTTCCGATATCGGTCAGCCCAATCAGTTCGTTCTTCACGCCTATGACACTTTCAACCTTCCCTACCAAAATGTTGGACGCGTTGAATTCGCCATCGCCCCTTCCAACCCCGACATCCTTTATGCCACGGCTGTTAACAACCTGGGCGGGCTAATAAACGTTTACAGGTCGGATGACCGCGGTATTAACTGGAGGATCATTGCCCCGGGCGGAAGTGTTAACCTTAACTTTTTCTCCCCCGACAACAACGTTGGTCAGGGCCGGGGTCTTTACAACAATACGCTGGCCGTATTCACTGACAACCCTGACCGCATATTGCTGGGAGGCATCAACCTCTGGGAAGGCAACAAGATCAGCGAAACAGGTTTCTTTGAATGGACACGAAAGTCGGATGGAACCCTTCCGCCCGAATTCTTCCCGCAATATGTGCAACAAAACCATCACACCTACGTCTTCAGACCGGGAAGTTCAAACCAGTTCTTCATTGGTCACGACGGGGGTATCTCACAGGCCTATATCAACCCCGACTTCAACACCTATGTGCTGCGCAACAAAACTTATAATACCTCCCAATTTTCTACCGTCGCCTTCAGCGGCAAGATCAAAAAAGTTGCAGGAGGCACACAAGGCGCAGGCACCCAATTCATAAACGGCCATAGCAATCCCGCAACAGCCAAATACGGTACGCAGATATGGTCAGGATACTTCCACAGCGGAGGCAATGGCGGAGAATGTTTCATTTCAGCCATCGACCCATTGGTCTTCTTCTATACCCGTACCCCCGGCGAATTCTTCAGAAGATCGGAAGATGAAGGCCTAAACTTTTCCAATACCTTCCTCCCTGCAGCCGTCCAGGTTCCGGCCACGGCATTTATCACACCATGCCTTTACTGGGAAGACTTTGAAAACGAATACAGCAGGGACTCTGTTGACTTCGTTGCAAATAAAGATCTTCCTTCGGGCACCAAGGTGATGGTTCACAGTAAGAACAGGGACTATCCCTTCGAATACACCCTGCCGGTTACCCTTAATCCCGGTGATACGCTCAGGGTAAAAGACATTATTTCATCCAGGTTCTTCCTGGCCACAAACGATAATGTTTACCTGTCGACCGACCTGCTTGATTTCGCAAGCGAGCCGGTCTGGTACAATATTGCCAGCAAGGTTAAATCAGGTTTCGAAGGAACGCCCATCTCAATGGGAATGTCGGCCGATGCAAACTATCTCTTTATCGGAACCAGGGAAGGCTTACTTTACAGGATCGCCAACATAAAATATGCCTATGATTACGACCGCGCCGATGTGAACAGTCCTTACTGTATCATTGCAACCTCGATCATCCCGCTGATCGATCCTGCCACGCAGGCGCAAAACACCCAGGTTGTAACTTCGGTGTCCGTTGACCCGCAAAATCCCGCCCATGTGATCGTCACCATGGGCAATTACGGCAACGATCATTATATTTTCCGGTCAAACAATGCGCTTGATGCGGAGCCTGTGTTTACTTCCGTACAATCCAACCTCCCGAAAATGCCGGTATTTTCATCACTGATCGAGATGAGCAATTCCAACACAGTTATGATTGGTACCGACATGGGCCTCTATATCTCTGAAAATATCAATAGCGGAAGTCCCACCTGGGCTGCTATAGAGAATAACATCGGCGATGTACAGGTATTCAAACTGAAACAGCAACTGATCGCAAAAGAAGAGGTAGTGATAAAACTCTGGAACGGCCTGGATACTATTACCATGACTTATCCGGGCACTGAAAACTATGGCGTGATCTATGCTGCCACCTATGGCAGGGGTTTGTTCTATAATCAAAAATACCAGAAACCCGTTGGCATATTCAATCCCGATCCGGAACTCAACGCTTCATCCCTCAAGATCTATCCCAATCCGGTAAGTCAAAATGCAACCGTGGAATACACACTTGATGAAAGATCAAATGTGTTAATTGCCGTGTTCGACCTGAACGGCAGGATGCTGATCAGCGAACAACTGCAGCAACAGGCGCCCGGCCACAACCAATACAGGCTCGATTGCGGAAGTCTGCCGCGTGGAAGCTATGTGGTCAGCATCAATACCGGCAAGCGGATTGAAACAGGGAAGTTCATTGTTGTAAAATAACATGATGAGGTCAGATATATAAAAAAAACGCATTATAAAAATGAACAAGATGAAAAATTTGTTATCCACACTGCTTATAATCATGGTGATCGCCATCACCGGTTTATCTGCCCAGGACAGGGTCTATCCTCCCAATCCACAGGAACCATCGAATGGTGCCAGCGGACAGATGCCTGACGTTATCCTTAACTGGGGAGCTGTTGCAGGCACCGGTGGTATTGTACAATACGAACTACAACTTGACCTGACCGATGCCTTCGATACACCGGTTGTTTTTGACCTGACCGAGTTCACAGGGATCCAGATGGAAGATCTGATTTTTGACCAGGAATATTTCTGGAGGGTCAGGGCCATTGAAGGCAGTGATATTTCAGATTGGTCGGAGATTTTCTCATTCACGGTCTTCGATGCACCGGCATTGAACAAGCCCAACAATAATGCCACCAATCAAAATCCAAACGTTCTGCTTGCATGCAGAGACAGGATCGGCCCTGTCATCATTACCGGCGTTGACTATTTCGAATTTGAAGCAGATACATCCACTAATTTCGACAGCCCGGCGCTCTTCCATAAAACAAATTCGTTCTATGAGGTCAATGCCAGTTTCCTGCTCTTTGGAGAGGAGTATCACTGGAGGGCCAGGGCCGGACATGCTGCCGGTGTCAGTGAATGGTCGGAGGTCAGGACATTTACTGTTCTTGAAACCGTTACACTCGACAAACCCAACAATAATTCAGTTGACCTGGGTCTGAAGAATGATTTAACGTGGAAAACGATCCCGGGTGTCATTAACTATACAATACAAATTGCCGACAATGACGGATTTACCGGCGCCACCTCAATGATCATTGAAGAATTGTCATATACCACTGACGGATACCTGCACTTTGGCAATCAGTATTTCTGGCGTGTAAGGGCCAATCATGCCAATGACACCTCCGTTTGGTCTGAAGTAAGGAATTTTACTGTTATCAACACGGTTAACCAGACATCACCAGCAAATGAAGCCACAGGCGTACCGATCAACCCGCGCCTGGAATGGGCTCCGGTAACGGGAGTCGATTATTTCCATGTACAATATAACACCTCACCGGTATTTACCAACCCCTGCTGCGACGACACAATTCAAGGAAGCGAAAATTTCTTCCAGGTGGTCTTCATCCTTGAAAAAGGCACCACCTATTACTGGAGGTGCCGTGCAATACACGCCCTCGACACAACGCAATGGAGCAATGTCTGGTCATTCACCACCGAAGAAGAGATCGGGATTGGCGAAACGGCCTTCGATGCCGGTAACATCAGCATCTTTCCCAACCCCACAAGCGGTATACTGCATGTCGACATTCGGGAAACAGGCCATACTTCAATTAAGTTGCATGTGATGGACCTTCTCGGACAGATCCATGTATCGGAAGAGATCAGTGTTATCCAGGGTAACACCATGCATTCATTCGATCTGGGCAAGCTGGCCAATGGGATTTATATCCTGAGGTTAACAAACGGAACACAAACTTATTCACAAAAGATAACGATTCACAGATAAAAAAAAGGGCCGCTTCAAAGCGGCCTTTTTTTTTAATCATATCTTTTCCCAATGCTGAACCCCAGATAAAATGTAAGGAAAAATGATTGTTTGGGTTCGTAGGCCATAATGGCAACCGGTATGGGGTAATAATCGAGGATGGCACCTACCTCCACCGCTTTTACAGAAGTATTGTATTCACCAAACTCAAAGTTCAACCCGGTCTTCAGGTATAGACCCGGATGCAGTGTCGTATTCCCGATGCCGTGGGTAAAAGGTGCCCTGCCATAAATATTGTCAAGCCCGTGAATCGTTGAATTATATTTTTCAATATCAATGGTAAAATCATCCGTTTCCACAGAATAATTCATAATATACAAATACACGGGCTTAGCCAGTGCCAGGGAGAAACCCCCGAAATACGAAAACCTCAACTCAACACCGCCCCAGTATGGCTTACGGTTAAGCAGCCGTTTATAGCCCAGACCGGCACGAACTACATACATGTAGTTCAATTTGCCATAAACGTAACTTTTTGAGTTCGTAAAATAAGGATTGATCGTTTTGATCTGCTTGGGCGATTTCATACTAACTGCATCAACTTCCCAATGCAGAGACTTAAAAAAACTGATATTTCTGCCTTTCCTGAAATGAAGACCCCATCCGCGCGAATGTAATAACAGCCCGCCCGCAAACTCACTTCTGAGCAATACCCTTTCCGAAATTGAATCATAAATTGCCTGATGATCCTTTTCTTTTTTTATAGGCCCGGCGGTTTGTTCCTGTCCATAAACAAAAAAACCCGCCATAATGAGGAGGGTAAAAAGAAGTATGTTTTTTACCGATGATGTCATGGACGATCAGGCTTTAATTTGCTGCCGGCACCGGTATACCAATAGATCAGCAGGAGATCAGTAATTTTGTTCCCGCTGGTATTTATATGATTCACCGTAAGCAGCGCAACGTTCATTTGTTTGGCAGGAAGAAGCCAGTATTGCAAATAATACTACCGCAGAAGCAATTATCGCAATTTTTTTAATATTTTTAAACATGCTTTTGAATTTCAATCGTTAAGGTCACAAATATAACTGCATTTCGTAATAATAACAAAAAAAATGAAATAATGTTGTTTATGCAAAATAAATGTATGGTAACGATGTCAGTTTATTTCTTAACAAACCCGGCCTGCAGACGGGCTTTGGCAGAAAGCCGGCAGATATGAAAGCCGGCTTCCTGGAATTTCAGAGTTATTGCAGCGCGCGTGTTTTAACATCAATTAACAACCGGCTTTAAATAATGACAAAAAAATGAGTGATACACCTGTAAATCCAATAATTGCAGAAAGCTGGAAAAACCATTTGGCCAGTGAATTCCAGTCGCCCTATTTCCTTAAACTGAAAAGTTTCCTGATAGCTGAAAAGCAGCACTATAAAGTTTACCCGCCCGGATCCATGATCTTTGCCGCGTTTGACCATACGCCTTTTGAAGCGGTTAAGGTGGTAATCATCGGACAGGACCCCTATCACGGCCCGGGACAGGCACACGGCCTCTGTTTTTCGGTTCCGGAAAGGGTTGCGAAACCGCCCTCGCTGATAAATATCTTTAAAGAGATCAGTCAGGATTTGGGCTATCCAATTCCTAAAAACGGTAACCTTGAAAAGTGGGCAAAGCAAGGCGTACTGCTCATCAATGCCACCCTTACAGTACGCGCCAATACAGCCGGCTCTCATCAGAACAAAGGATGGGAGGATTTTACCAACGCGGTAATCCGCATCCTTTCGCAGGAAAAAACCGGCCTCGTTTTTCTGCTATGGGGCAACTACGCTATCGCTAAAAGAGCATTGATCGACAGCACACGGCATCATGTGCTGACAGCTGCACACCCCTCTCCCCTGTCGGCCCAAAGAGGATTTTTTGGCTGCAGGCATTTTTCAAAAACCAACGAAATACTACTTAAAACAGGCAAAACCGAAATCGACTGGAGAATAGACTAATCCTGCCGGCTTGTCGTTTATTCGTAATAGCAAAGAAAGATGCCCAAAGCATTATTCATATGTTCACTTACTTTTATGGTGTTGTTGCAGCAGATAACCTTCAGCCAACAGTTTTCGCTGAGTATTCTTCCTGCCGACAGCAATTCCATGCAAAACATGAAGCGACTGAACTATAATGCCAGGCCTGCCGGCCCGGTAAACGCGCACAAGGAACTGAACAAGGTTTTGCAGTATTTCTATAGCAAGGGTTATTTAACGGCAAGCATAGATTCTTTGAAAGAAGACTCCCTCGCACTAACAGCATGGCTTTACACAGGCGATACCTATACGCTTTCCATGATCAGGCCCGGCAATGCCAACCGCAACATACTTGCCCAAAGTGGCTACAAAGAACGATTTTACAGCGGTAAGCCTTTCAATGGGAAGGATATTACCAGGCTTGCTGAAAGCATTCTCCGATACTGTGAAAACAATGGTTACCCCTTTGCCAGTGTGCAACTCGACAGCATCCGCATTGAACCGGACAATAGTATTTCGGCAAGCCTGAAACTTGATATCCACCATCAGGTTACCATTGACACCCTCATGGTAAAAGGAAGCTCGAATCTGCATATTAAATTCATTACCAATTACCTCAGGATAAAAGCAGGTGATTTATACAATGAGGCACGAATCATGAAGATGGAGAGGCGATTGGGCGAATTGCCGTATTTGCAAATGATACGCCTGCCCGAAGTGGCCTTTATGGATGATAAGGCAAAGATTATTCTTTACCTTGACAAGCAGCGTGCAAGCCAGTTCGACGGTATTATCGGGATTGCCCCGAATGAGACTACCAGCGGAGGATTGCTCCTGACGGGCGATGTAAAACTGAAACTTCTAAATGCTTTGAACCGTGGCGAACTCATCGATTTTAACTGGCGAAAACTTGAAGCCCAAAGCCAGGACCTGAATATCCACCTGAATTACCCTTTCCTTTTCTCCACACCATTTGGGTTCGACTACAAACTGCAGTTATTCAAAAAAGATACTTCTTACCTTACCCTGTCCAATAATTTGGGTATACAGGTATTGTTCAACGGCAACAACCATGTGATGGCCTTTTACGAAAATCAGCGTTCGAACCTTTTGAGCAGCGAGGGGCTTGAATCAGTAAGTACGCTTCCTGAATATGCCGATGTTACATCAAATATGTACGGATTACAGCTTAATTACAGCAGGCTGGATTACCGTTTTAACCCGCGCAGGGGCTACAGGATGGATTTCAGCGGCTCTACCGGCAACAGGAAGATCAGGAAAAATGATGATATCAAACAAGAGTTGTACGAAGGCATTCCCCTCAGCAGCAACATTTATAAGCTCAGGCTGAATGCGCAGCTTTTCATCCCCCTGTTCATGAAGACAACGTTCATGATCGGCAATAAAAGCGGATACCTGGAAAACAAGAATCTTTTCAGTAATGAGCTCTTCCGTATCGGCGGACTAAAAAGCCTGAGAGGTTTTGATGAGGAAGCAATCACCGCTTCGCTCTATAGCATTATCACCTTTGAATTCCGTTTCCTGTTCGACAGAAACTCCTTCTTTCAATTGTTCTTCGACGGGGCGTTTTATGAACGGAACTTATATTCGGGATACATGGATGATACTCCCTATGGCCTTGGCGCCGGTGTTAGTTTCGAAACCCGGGCAGGCATCTTTAACCTGAGTTATGCCCTTGGCAGCGGATACGGACAAACCCTGCAGTTTAAGACTGCAAAAGTTCATTTTGGCATGACCGCCAGATTCTGAAAAATCGGACATATATAAAAATGCTTTTTTATCAATATTAATTTTTTGTTAAAAATTTTTCTATCTTGCCGCTATTATTAACCAAAAATCTCACCATGAAAAGACTATTATTATTTGTGTTCCTTGTAACGATTGTGTCATGGGCAGCCACTGCGGGTGGTTATCAGGTCCGGTTACAGGGTCAGAAACAAACCGGAATGGGGTTAGTGGGTTCCCCTTTTGCGCTGGGTGCAAGCAGCATCTTTTACAACCCCGGCGGTCTCTCGATGATGGACACGAAATTCAGTTTTTCCGCAGGTGTTAGCGGAATTATGGCCAATGCCGTGTTTCAGAAAGATGCTACCGATTACCAGGCACGCACCGATAACCCGATGGGTACTCCCTTCTATTTTTACGGAGCCGGCATGATCACCGATAAGCTGTCAATCGGCCTTGGTGTGTATACACCCTTTGGCAGCACGGCCAAATGGGATGACGACTGGGCCGGTCGCTACCTGATACAGAACATTTCGCTCTCGGCCATCTACTTTCAACCCACCATCGGGTATAAGATCAACGAGTTTATTTCCATCGGCGCCGGTTTTGTATATGCCTATGGAACCGTTGACCTGAACAAGGCCCTGCCTTATAATGACAATTCCTCGGTGGAACTGAGCGGGACAGCCGGCAACATCGGTTTTAATGCAGGTGTGATGGTAAGACCGTTGGAAAACCTCAGCATCGGGATTGACTATCGTTCAAAAGTATTGATGAAAGTTGAAGACGGTGATGCCACTTTCAATGTACCCGATGCCCTTTCATCAAGCATCCCCGAAAAGAATAAATTCAATGCCGAACTTCCCATGCCTGCCAATCTTGATATCGGCATTGCATATGAATTCACTGAAAAGTTCACTTTAGCCCTTGAAATGAACTACGTAATGTGGAGCATTTATGAAGAACTGGAATTTACTTTCGAAGAGCAAAATGATCTGCTTGGTTCTGTTAATCCCAGAAAATACAAGGACTCTTTTATCGGGCGCATCGGTGCACAATATGCCATGAACAATACTTTCACTTTCAGGGCCGGCTTGTATTACGACCCCTCCCCAACCAATGACGACTACTTCAACCCCGAAACCGTGAGCCTGAACACCATTGGATGGACATTGGGCATAAGCATTGCCCCGGTGAAAAACCTGAGCATAGACCTTTCCTACATTCAGTTGCACGGACTGGAAACAGAAAAGCGTTACGAACCGGCAAATTTTGGCGGAAAGTATAAAGTCATCACGGCTATTCCGGGAATCGGTCTCAGTTATAATTTCTAATTTAAAAGCACTTAGCCATGAAATACAAATATTATATATTGATCATTATCATCGCTGCGATTGCTTCCTGCAAGCCTGAAATTGACGAATTTGACATCAATAAAGGCACGGCCGACTTTACGGTCTACCTCGCAGCCGGAAACTCCCTCACTGCCGGCTTTGCCGACGGTGCCCTATACACTTCCGGACAGGAAAATTCCTTTCCCAATATCCTTGCCATGCAGTTTAAAACTGTTGGCGGGGGTGATTTCAAACAACCGCTTATAAACACCGAGCTGGGTGTGGGCGTGGGCGGTACAGGCCTCACCCCTGTTTTGAACACAAAATATGTTTTGGGTTACAGGCAGGACTGCCTGGACAGAACCTCGCTGGGCCCGGTCCTGGCCGATCCAAATGCCAACCAGCAGGAATTGTTCCTGGCGCTTACCACTTCTGTGTCGGCACAGGGGCCTTTTAACAATATCGGCGTTCCGGGTGCCAGATCGGTTGATCTGCTCTTCCCCGGTTACGGTCAACTCAATAATTATTACGGGCGTTTTGCCGAAAACCCCCAGACAGATGCAATCATTGGTGAAGTGGATAAGCTCCCTTTCACCTTCTTCAGCCTGTGGATCGGGAATAACGATGTGCTCGGGTATGCACTTGCCGGAGGCGAGATCAACCCCATGAACCCGACCACTGCCATCACACCCGAACAACAGTTCAGCGGAGCCTATGATGCCATCATCGCAAGCCTGACGGCCGGTAACCAGAAAGGAGCCATCGCAAACATACCGGATATTACCAGTATCCCTTTCTTCACTACAGTAAAATACAACGCACTGCAACTCGATGCCGACCAGGCCGGGCAGCTTAATGCCGCATACGCACCCTACAATGCAGCCATCGACCAGTTCCAGCTTCCCGTACCAAAAATAGAATTCAGCGCCGGATACAATGCTTTTATCATTGCCGACACCAACCAGCCATACAACCTGCTGGGCGGATTCAGGCAGATCGGTGCCAACGAACTGATATTGTTATCATGTCCGCAGGATTCATTGTTCTGTGCCGGCTGGGGCTCACAAAAGCCCATACCGGCCCAGTTCACCTTAATTGGCCACGAAGTTGAAAATATCGAGAATGCGATCAATGCCTTCAATGATAAGATCAGGGATGTAAGTGTACTGAACAACCTGGCCCATGTCGACCTGAACAAAGCCATGAGCACATTGTCGACCGAAGGCCTGATCATCGACGGCGTGGAATTGAATGCCACTTTTGTGCAGGGCAACATTTTCTCACTCGACGGCATACATCTGACCCCCGTAGGGAATGCCATGGTGGCACATTATTTTATAGCGGCCATCAACCAGGCGTATGGCGCATCCCTGCCACAAGTGAACATTACCGATTATGCAGCCGTTCAATATCCGTAAACCCAACATTATCAATCATTAGCTGCAGTTCATTGTTAATCGGCTGATAAAACAAGGGGAAACCATGATATCTTTGGTTTCCCCCTTTTTCTATTTAAGAACCTATGAAGAAAAAACTCGTTTTCGCCACACAGAACAAGCATAAGCTTGAGGAGGTGAGAAAGATCATCCCGCAGGGATATATGCTGTTGGGGCTTCATGATATCGGCTGTGTTGAAGCAATTGAGGAAACGGCACTGACCCTGGAGGGAAATGCAGACCTGAAAGCCCGCTATGTTTATGAAAAATACGGTCTCGACTGCTTTGCCGACGACACCGGCCTGGAAGTTAAAACGCTGGATGGAAGGCCCGGTGTGTTCTCGGCCCGTTATGCCGGCGAAGAGGGGAATGCAGAAAAAAACATTTACCGCCTGCTTACGGAAATGGAAGGCATAAGGGATCGCAACGCCAGGTTCAGAACAGTCATTTCGCTGATATCCAATGGAAATATCAAACACTTCGAAGGTATTGCAGAAGGAAGGATCATTGAAGCCGCAAGGGGAAAAGAAGGTTTTGGTTATGACCCGGTATTTGTTCCCGACGGATACGAACATAGTTTTGCGGAAATGCCGCTTGAGCTAAAGAATCAAATCAGCCACAGGGGAAAAGCGATCCATAAACTGGTTTCTTACCTGGCGGGAACAGAAAACACCTAATATTTCAGGGCCTGTTCTATGGCGGCAGAAAATAGTTGTTGCAGGCTGATGCCTTTAGCGCAGGCCTGTTGCGGAAGGATGCTGTTCGGGCTAAGGCCGGGCACCGTATTCACTTCGAGTAAGAACATCCCCTCATTGTTATAAATATAATCGCAACGCACAAAACCCCTGCAATTAAGTTTACGGTAGAGCATTTCAGACAATTGGCGGCACCGAAGGCTGATTTCGGAAGGAATGTCGGCAGGAGTGATCTCATCCGTCACGCCATCCGTATATTTCGCTTCATAATCAAAAAACGCGTTCTTGGTGATGATCTCGGTAACAGGCAGTGATTGTATGCCCTTCTCACCCGGGATAACCCCGCAGGTTATTTCACGACCCGGAATAAAAGCTTCGATCATCACCTGGTCATCCTCCACAAAGGCCAAATGAATGGCATCTGCCAGCTCTTCTGCAACGGTTACCTTCGACATGCCAACGCTTGAACCGCCCTTGTTGGGCTTGACAAAACAGGGAAGGCCTGTTGTTTTGATAATATCAGAGATATCGAAGGATTCCTTTCTTCCAAGTGTAACGGAAGGGGCAACACGGATCCCCCAGGAAGCAACAACACGCTTGCAAAGGTCTTTATCGAAAGTCAGCGCCGAAGTGACCTGCCCCGAGGAGGTATAGGGAATCCCCAGCATGTCGAGGTAGCCCTGCAGTTTCCCGTCTTCACCCGGCGTACCGTGAATGGCAATAAAAACAACATCAAAAGTAATTTTCATACCATCGAGCAGCAGGCTGAAGTCATCCTTATTGACCGGGATTTTTTCGCCATCCTTTCCGTTAAAGACCCACTGTTTGCCACGCATGATCAACAGATATGCTTCATACCTCTCCGCATCAAGGCTTTGCCGGACGATTTCGGCGCTTTTCAGCGAGACCTCATACTCACCGGAGTCACCACCTGCAACAATTGCCACCCTTTTTATCATGATTATATTATTTTCTCCTGCCGAAATTATAAGAATAGGCCAAGATAGTACTGAAAACCGGAACCTGCATCCGTATATGCATCACCTGTTGATAACGCCGGCATCCGGTAAATTTATATAATAAATTCATATCTTTGCCTGTTTCAGGCAATATCCGCCGGGTTTTACAGTTAAATCTGCAAAGCCGGCTGCTGCCTGCAAATATCCGGAATTTAACACAAACAGCCACATGTCTTTTGTCGGTTTCCTGTTCAAAAAAAAGTTTTATCTGCACCTGGGTCTTAGCGTGCTGCTGACCATCATCCTGTTTTTTCTGGCCCTGCAGTTCATCAAGGTTTATACAGATCATGGCGATACCTATATCCTTCCGGACCTGACCGGAAAAACCATGGCAGATATTGAAAACGAAAATTATCATAAGCTGTATGAGTTTGTGGTTATCGACTCGATTTTTGACAATCAAAATCCCAAAGGCTCAGTGGTTATTCAAAATCCGCCGGCAGGTTCGATGGTTAAGAAACACCGCAAGGTATACATAACAACCGTGGCTTTTTCGGTAGAAAAGACAGAAATGCCCGACCTGATCGACCTGAGCCTGCGGCAGGCAGTAAATACCCTCAGGTCGAAAGGGCTGGAGATAAACAGCCTTCAATATGTTGAAGATTTTGCGGGAAATGCCGTCCTTGAGCAATTATTCGATGATGAGGTGATCGAAGCGGGCACCTTCATCGAAAAAGGGGCGGCCATTGACCTGGTGGTCGGCCTTGGCCGGGACCATTATGTACCGGTTCCATTCCTGGCCGGACTGACTTTCAGGGAGGCAAAGGATGCGATCAATATCGCTTCCTTCAACCTCGGAAGCGTCTACTACCTCGACGAGGTGGATGCCAGACATGCAAGGGTATACAGACAAAACCCCGCCTGGTCAGATAATGCTTTGTTCTTCAAGGGCAATACCATCGATATTTCCCTTCGGTCAGACCTGTATTTCGATTTCCAGGCACTGATCGAACAGCTCAGGCCCGATACATTAAACATAATTGATACAACCAACAAGGTGTTTCCGGAGTTTTAATTATAAATGATGAAATAATCAGATCATGATACGAACCCTCCTCCTCTTATTTGCCTTTCTGCTGGTCAGAGAAGTTTCAACCGGCCAGGAACAGCTTATGGGATTATATCAGAACCCGAGGATACTGCATGAGCTGAAAGCAAATATGGTCAGCGGTACAGAAAGATCCTTTGAAACAGGCTATCCGGCTCCCATCAGGCTGCCCGTATTCACTGATTTCCATACCGACCATATTTTCCCTGATACTGCCCTTTTTACCGACAGGGATGCATACATCAATGATGATTTTGCCTACCGTTCGGTTAACATCGGTGTTGCCACACTGGATGCCATTGATGAGCATGGAAATCTTTATGCCAATGCCAGTACCTTCCCCTTTATTGCCGACCACCTTACTTCCCGGCCCATCCGCCTCGACTCCCTTTTCCTTCCGGGAGAGACCAGGGCTATCACGGTAGCCGATTCTGTTTACTTCAGCTTTTATTACCAGCCCCAGGGCAGGGGAAATCAGCCCGAATCATTTGATTCACTTGTACTGCAATTTGGCTATTTTGCCGGCGATTCCATATTTGCCTACATTGACTCTGTTACCGTTTCGGCAAGTAATTACCTTAGCGGGCCGGGCGACACCATCTTTCCGGGGGACACCATTTTTGCACCACCACAGTGTAACCCGGGAATTTACCTGATCAACTACGATACCATCGTATGGGGCGATGTGATAACCCTGCCCTGCGATTCTGTTTATTTTCCGGCCATTCAGTGGGAACATATATGGTCAACGGAAGGAATGTCACTTGAATCATTCTACGATACCTACAACACTTACTGCAGGCAGGTGCTCATTCCGGTCGGCGACAGTGCCCGCTACTACAGGAAGAACTTTTTCTTTCGCTTTTATAATTACGCAAGCCTGTCGAGCGAGTTCAATCCCAGTTGGAGAGGCAACTGCGACCAGTGGAATATCGATTACATATACCTGAACACAAACCGGTCGGCAGGTGATAGCTTATACAGGACCATCACCTTTGCCGAAAGGGCTCCCTCCTTTCTTAAAGACTTTACCTCCATGCCCCTGCGGCAATACCGTAACGATCCAACCAATCAGCTAAAGGATGCAATTCAGTTATTTATTACCAATCTCAGTGCCGATACCTTCAATGTTTACTACGAATATCTCGTTGACGAAACAGGAGGCCCCTTCACCACAACTTATAACGGAGGCTTTGCCAATCTTTACCCGTTTATTAGCGCCGGTTATCAGAGCTGCGACAACGTACCTCAGCATGCCTGTCCGCCGCGCACTTTCCTTTTCCCACTGAGCAGCCAGGCCGACAGCAGCAGCTTCCGCATCAGGCATGTGATCCGCGACCAAAGCAACCCCGATCTTGGCGATACCATCAGTTTTATACAAAAGTTTTATAATTATTATGCCTACGATGATGGCACACCTGAGCTGGGGTACGGCCTCAGCCTTTCCGGAGGCCAGGTCGGGTTTAGGTTTTCTTTGAACATCGCCGATTCGCTCAAGGGAATTGCCATGTTCTTCAACCATGTTCAAAACAACCAGAACGACCAATTCTTCACCCTGAAAGTATGGGACAACAACAATGGCAGGCCCGGGAACGTAATATGGGAAAAGGAAAACCTGAAGCCAAAATTCAGTGATGACTTATACCGGATGCATATTTATGAAATTGATCCGCCCGTTCCGGTCATTGGCACCTTTTTTATCGGATGGGAGCAGACCACGCCCGACAACCTGAATGTTGGCTTCGACACCTACAATGACGCTTCGGCAAACCTTTTCTTTAATGTCAACGGGGAATGGGAATCCTCGGCCTACCAGGGTTCACTTTTAATGAGACCGGTACTTTACCAGTATTACGATCCGTTTATTGTTAACGATAACACCCTGTTGAATGAAGCCTGGCGGGTTTATCCCAATCCCCTTTTAAACGGCATTATGTATATCGACAACAGCATTATCGACATTCATTCAGGGAAATATGGAGGCCTGACAATTACCATTCATGACATGTTGGGAAGGGTGGTGCACAGGCAGGCCTTCAGCAATGAAACCATGCTGGGCCATTTACAAAAAGGCATGTATCTTGTGCATATTCACGGTGATGACGGCAGCATCCATGCTGTCAGGAAAATTCTTATTAACCAGTGATCAGGCATGATGCGCGAAGCGGATGAACCGATGGAGCAGGAACAGGAAATGTATGAACATTTCCGTTTTATAGCCGATCCCGGCCAGGGCCTGCTGCGCATCGACAAGTTCCTGATGACCCGCATCGAGAATGCTTCGCGGAACAAGATACAGCAGGCAGCAAAGGCAGGCTGTATCCTGGTGAACGAACAGGCGGTAAAACAAAACTACAGGGTTAAACCCGGCGACCAAATTTCGGTGGTGATGCCGGAAGCTCCGCGTGATACGGAGATCCTGCCCGAAGATATTCCCCTCGACATTGTTTATGAAGATGACGACATCCTGGTGATCAACAAGGCTGCGGGCATGGTGGTGCATCCCGCCTATGCAAATTATACCGGCACCCTGGTGAATGCGCTGGCCCATCACCTGAGGGAAACCACATCCGACCCTGAGGCATTACCTTTCCTGGTACACCGCATCGACAAAGATACTTCGGGCATCATGATGGCAGCAAAAAACGAGATAGCCCAGACCATCCTGGCAAGGGACTTTTACAATCATCGCATCAGGCGCAAATACAACGCGCTGGTATGGGGCGACATGGAAGAAGATTCAGGAACCATTACCGGCAATCTGGCACGCAGCCCCAAAAACAGAAAGGTGATGACCGTTTTTGAAGATGGGGAAACTGGCAAATATGCAGTCACACACTGGAAAGTCCTTCGCAGGTTCAACTATGTTACCCTCCTCGAGTGCACCCTGGAAACAGGCAGGACTCATCAGATCAGGGCACATTTAAAATATGCGGGGCATCCCCTTTTCAACGATACCGCTTACGGCGGAAACCGCATCCTGAAAGGGACAACCTTTACAAAATACCGGCAATTTGTAATCAACTGCTTTGCCTTGCTTCCCCGCCAGGCCCTGCATGCACAATCACTGGGTTTTCAGCACCCGCTGAGCGGCGAAGAGATGTTTTTTGACTCGGAATTGCCCACCGACATGCAGGAGGTGATTAAAAAATGGGACACTTATACCACCTATCAAAAGTTGTAGTACCTGATCAGAATACGATCAGCGGAATCGGGGTTTCCATGATGTTGGTTTTGACCCTGAAAATATAATTACCGGCATTCAGGTCAGCCACCGGCACCTTATAAATTCCCGTTACGATCTCGTCATTCCTGAATTCTTTCACAAACGATCCATTCAGATTGAAAACAGTAACCGCTATATATGCCAGTTCCCGATTCCCAAAGTCCAGGATCACATACTCCCGGGCAGGGTTCGGATACAGGTTCGGGATGACCCGTATATAATCTTTCCTGACAATGGTATCGCTCTGTTGACCGTTACTTACGATCAGCCTAACATCATAGGTACCATAATCCTGGTATGCGATCTGTGTCGGGTAGGGGCCGGAGAAGGAAGCCGGCACCGCACCCGGGAAACTCCATTCCCATTCGAGGGGAATGCCGTTTGACTGGTCGATAAAATTGATTTTCCCCCCGAGGCTGATGGTGGTAGTATCCGCCTTAAAATTTGCACTGAGCAGGTTACCATAACCAAAGCCGTCAATGCCTGTCACACCTGTATTATCGGGATCGAGGTAAGGCCTGAGTTGGGCTCCTCCCGGACTTCCGTTCGAAGACCAGTGGTAGGAAAACTTGCCATAATAGTCGGGAGCAGTAGGTGCATTGCAACTGGCTCCGCCACCGGTCAGGGTTCCAACAATTCTGCCGTTCTGGTTAAAGATCGGGGAACCCGAAGAACCGCCTTCCGTAACGCCGTGTCCGCTTTCGGTTTCAGCCCAAACAACTTTCCAGTATAAACCATCCGGATTGGATGCCGATACGCCGTATTCCGTTGAAACAAGAGGGTTGGTATAGGTGGAGATTTTCTTGATATCACCTTTTGGATGATGGATGCCCACGCCATGTTGGGCCGGCAACCCGCTCCTGTCCCAACCCGCCAGGAATGGGTTATAGGAATCGGGGACCTTTTGGCTCAGCAGCAATAATTTGAAGTCGGATCCGCTCGAAATATCATCAGGTGCCTCCGCAAGCAGTGTCGATCCCGTGATCTTGTTTGAAAAAGGGTCTTCGGGGGGATTCTCACAGCTAAGGGATTCATAATTAAAGAAGAACTGCCATTGAGAATAGTCGCTGATGGAAGCATTACTGCCGCAATGCCGCGCCGTGAGGAAATAGGGTGTACTATCCTGCCGCGTATTGTTAACCAGCGCCCCGGTACACAGATAGGAACCTAATCCGGATTTCAGCACGATTTTTACTACGCTTCTTTTTTCATTCTGCCACGCCTGGCCTTCGGGGCAGTTGACATTTACTTCGCATGGCCCCGACTGCCCTTTCAGAAAGGTAGCGGGATCGCGGTAAACGAAATGCACCTGGTAGATACTGATACGGGGATCGGCCGGTTTCCCTTCCGGGGCATCATACTCGATAATGATCTCATCGCCTTCGACCATTTCTGCTGCAAAATACCCGCCCGGGCGGTTACTTTCAGCTGTATAGGCGCCTGTGAGGTGACTCCGGTCGCGGGAATAAATATAAAGCTTTCCCCCTTCGGGGATAAAAAACTCATTAAAATACAGGATGAGGCCACGGGCCCCTTTCATTCGGATACCCAGCATCATGACCTCCCTGCCGCTGCTGTGAATAAATCTTTTTGCTTCCCCGGCCAGATCGATATTCACTTCGGTGCCCACAGCAATCCGGTATGGCTGCGGCTGCTTACCTTCCGGCCTCAGGCTTGTATCCGGTGCTGTTAGCAAAATGAATGGCAGGGAATCGCCCTGAATATTTTGGTTAAAAACAAGGGGCAAATTTTCGGGCAACCGGCCGGCCTGCAAAAATACAGGCAGGAGCAGGCTTAATATTATGGCTATTCTTTTCATACCCAAACAAAGATAATCAATTGATCAGAAAAAATACAAAACGCCAAAATAAGAAAGCCATCCGGTGAATATAATTTCACGAATGGCTTTCTGAAAGAACAGTATGCGGATTTTATTTTACCAGGCTTATTTTCCTGCTGAACGCCTCTTCGCCGAGCGTGATCCTGACAAGGTATATCCCGGCCGGCTGGTCGCCCATGTCAACCATGACATTACCAACCTCTTTACCGATAATTTGATCATAAACCACTTCCGCGGCCGCGTTCAGGACCCGGAGCCGTGCACCTTCGAGGCGAATATCCCCGGCATCAACGGAAAAACTTCCCTGGGTGGGATTGGGATAAATATTCACGGCCTCATCGGGGATATTATCGTTCAGGCCGACCCCGCCCACGTTGATATAACTTTCCCTGACCATAAAATGTGTTCCCAGGTCATTCGAAACGGTTAGTTTAACGTTATAGCTACCAGGGGCGTTATAGCTGACTGCAGGCGGATCCTGGCCTGTATGGCTTCCCGGACTTCCGCCAAAGAACTTCCATGACCATGTATCGGGGTCATTGATGGAAAGATCTGAAAATGTAACACTCTCTCCTACCAGGACATTGGTAGCATCCGCGGTAAAATCGGCAAAGGGTCCGTCAACCGTTACATAGGCTTCCTTTGTAATGGAGTCGGTACCATACTGGTTGGTTACCAACAGTTTTACATCATAACTACCCTGCGCATCATAAAGGATGCCGGCCGGGTTTTGTTCATCGGAAAACTCCGGTGTTCCGCCGTAAAAGGTCCAGTTCCATTCGATGGGATCACCTTCTGAATCATCTGTAAAATCAACCGTTTCTCCCGACACCAAATAAGTGTTTGTTGATGAGAAATTGGCAGAAGGAGCACCAACAACAATCATATCAACACTGTCTTTGGTTCCGGAGCCCAGTGTATTGGTTGCTGTGAGCACAACAGCGTAAATACCCGGCGTGTTATAGGTAATGGAGGGTGGGTCCTGGCCGGTATGGCTACCGGGGGTTCCTCCGTTGAAAGTCCATTCCCAGTCGAGGGGATTCCCCGTCGTCATATCCTCAAATGTCACTGATTCGCCTGTTTGAAGGTTTGTCTTGTCGGCGGTAAAATCCGGTGAAGGGATGGTTCCCGTATAGGTTCCTTCCCATTTTTCCGGTCCGTAATTACCCGGGTCGAGCCATGGTTTCAGCCGTTGGCTGTTGGCCGTCCCCATTTTGTCCCACGACCAGTATACCTTGCCATACAGGCTGTAAAGCGGGTTTGTACAATTATCGGGGGGGCCACCCGTAAGATCGCCAACCACCAGTCCTTCCTGGCTGAAAAGCGGGGAACCGGAAGACCCGCCTTCGGTAATGGAGGTTCCGTGCACGGTTTCAGCCCAGTATGCCTTCCAGTGCGAAAGTACGCCATTGTTGTTCCAGGGCGAGGAGGTGAGTTGGTATGTATAGGTTGATATCTTTTTAATGTCCCCTGCCGGATGATGGATGTTCACCCCGCTGTCGGCACCGATATTGGTCCGGTCCCAACCGTTGAAATAGGCATTGTAACTTGCCGGCACATTGTATTTCATTTCAATCAGAAGGAAGTCGGAACCCGTATCGTAATCGCCCTGGGCACGCAGGTCGCAGCCTGTCATGGTCTGGTTTGACGGGCCCCAGTTGCCCGTACAGGTAGCCGATTCATAATTGAAATAGAATATCCACTGGTTACGGTCGGCTGCCGTGGCGCCTTCGCCGCAGTGATAAGCCGTAAGGACATAGGGTGTGAGATCCTGTTCCGTATTGTTGACCAAGGTTCCTGAGCAGAGGTAATAACCCCAGCCGATCTTCATATACTGTTTTACCACGCCCCGTTTTTCATCCTGCCAGTTATCGCCTTCCGGGGAGCAGTTCACATTGATCATACACCAGAGAGAGCCGCCTTTACCGGGCATATTTTCAAAGCTGACGCCGCGGTATGTAAAGGCCAGTTCCGAGATGCTGATCAATGGTTCTATTTCCTGTCCGGCCGGATGATAATATTCGAGGGTTACCAAATCGCCCTGCACCAGCTGATTGGCAAAAACGCATTCGGGGTTGTTATTGTCTTCGGTATAGGCACCCAGCACCTGGGTCTTATCTTCGTTATACAGATATAATTCTCCTCCGTAGGGCAGCCAGAAATCGTCATAGTAAACACCCAGCGCCAGTGCGCCTTCCACTTTCAGTGAAAGCCGCCAGACCCTGCCCCCATCGGGCAGCGCAGTCCATTCTCCGGCCTTTTCAATGTCGAGGTTCACCGGAACGGCCACACCTGCACGGTAGGGCATGGGGTTAATCGCAAATTCGTTTTCGAGGTCTTCGGCCTCGATCTGGGCCATGTCGGGAGCCTGAAACTCTCTGTAGTCAATCATTACCGGAAGATCCTCATATATCGAACTCGGGGGTATCCCCGGACGGCTGACCTGAGAGAGAACAAGGGTGGGCAGAAACATTGTGAATGCAGCCACCATGATCATCATAGAGAATAGCTTTTTCATGCTTAATTTTTTGTTTTGATGTGTTATTATATTGCGACAAAGATAATCATAAAGTTTCAGGTAGCGCCACCAGCCATGCCTGTTTTTGAATGGGTGCATTGCTGCTATTTGTGATTTCGCCGCCTGGCGCAGATCATAAATATTAGTTTTACTTGCTTTAGAGCCCGGAAGGGATTAATTTTGCAGAAAAGCATTAAACATGATCATTGTTACCGGAGCGGCAGGCTTTATCGGCAGCGTCATGGTTGGCAAACTCAACAACAAGGGTTTTACCGACATCGTCCCGGTTGATGACTTTACACGGCCGGAAAAAGAGAAAAATCTGGCGAACAAGGCCATCCGCGAGTTGGTTAAGCGGGATGAGTTTTTCAAATGGCTTGATAAAAACCACAAGGATGTGGATTTCATTTTCCATCTGGGGGCACGCACCGACACCACAGAGTTCGATAAAAGCATATTTGACGAACTCAATCTGGGCTACTCCAAAAAAATGTGGCGGGCATGCGCTGAATACAGTATTCCGCTGGTATACGCTTCTTCTGCGGCCACTTATGGAATGGGCGAACTGGGTTATGATGACAGGCACGACATCATCCCCGAACTTAAACCCCTCAATCCTTATGGTGAATCCAAGAACGAATTCGACAAGTGGGTATTGCAGCAAAGCGAAAAGCCTGTTTTCTGGGCCGGTTTGAAATTCTTTAATGTTTACGGGCCTAATGAATACCATAAGGGGCGGATGGCATCAGTGATCTTCCACGCCTACAGGCAGATCATGGAAACGGGTAAAGTGAAGCTTTTCAGGTCGCATCATCCCGATTATGAAGACGGCATGCAGCTCCGCGATTTTATTTACGTGAAAGATGTGGCCGATGTGATGTATTTCATGATGACCTTCCGGGAACATTCTGGCATTTACAACCTTGGTACCGGACATGCCCGTGCCTTCCTCGACCTGGCCCACGGAACTTTCAGGTCACTCAACATGGAACCTGTGATCGAATTCATTGACACGCCCGAAGATATCCGCGACAAATACCAGTATTTCACCGAAGCCGGGATGCAAAAACTCCGTTCTACGGGCTATACGCGCCCTTTCTACTCCCTTGAAGAGGGGATAGAAGAATATGTTCAGGGCTTTCTGGTGAAGAACAGGCACTTCTGAGCTTTTTCCAGACTAAATACCATTCTGCTTACTACGGTCACGAACTTGACTTTCCTGATCTTTTATTGTATTTTTGATCATGCAGTATCCCTGATGAAAGCAAACCGTATCATACTTGCCCTGTTATTATTCCCCGCCGCGTTACAAGGGCAGGAAACAGCCTGGTTGGGGCAGGAAAGTGGCATTGAAACAGATCTTATTGAGGTATTTGCCGTCGACTCCCTGCATGTATGGGCGGCTGGCGAAGGAGGTACGCTCTTACACACCACTGACGGCGGCATCACCTGGGAAAACAGCACAATCCCCTACACGGCAAAGTGCATGCATTTCTTCGATACACAAAAAGGGATCATTGCGGGGGCTAGTTCACAGGTGCTGCTCACCGCCGACGGGGGTACGAGTTGGAACCTCTTACCAACCGGGGTTTTGGCTTCCTATACCGGCATGTCGTTCACCGATTCGCTCAACGGCTGGCTAACCGGCAACGGGAACCAGGTGATCGTAAGGACCCGCGATGGCGGACTGACCTGGCAAGACCTGAGCATCGGGAACAGCGAAAGGTTCCTGATCGATATCGGGTTTGCAGACACAAGCAAAGGCTGGTTACTTTGCCGGAATTATGACCTTCCGCATCTTCATCATATCATGATGACAAGTGACGGCGGGAATACCTGGACTACACGCTACACATGGCCATATAACCCGGATTACATCATTTACCAGTTCCATGATCTCTGCGTGGCAGATAGCCTGAACATCTGGATCAGCGGATATATGAGGGAGTATTATTTCATAGATGGAGGAGTGGTCTGGAACTCGTCGAACGGTGGTGTTGACTGGGACTGGTACGTTGGCGATTATTACTCTGTCTTCTACAGTATCCATTTCCCCGATGCGGATCACGGTTGGGTCACGGGGTCAAAACGCATCTTTCACCTCTACCCGCCGGAGCAGGAGACTTACTTGCAGTACGAAGACCCGGCAGATTATTTTGCTTGCATCCATTTTGCCGATAGTCTGCATGGCTGGGCGGCAGGAACCAACGGGGCCATCGTGCATACCGCCAGCGGAGGCATTGTGGGAATGAAGGACAAGACCTACAGGAAACGGGAAACGATCTGGCTTTACCCTAATCCATGCACCTCGAACCTCTTTTGCAAATCCGGAAAACCCCTAAGCAACACCATGGTGTTTATCCGCGACATCAGCGGGAGGGTGGTTCTCGAGAGACATTTCCCTTACGCGACAGAAATACCAGAGATCAATACCTCAGGCCTCGTTCCGGGAATATACATTTTCCAGCTTGCAAACCCTGAAGGACCTTCCCTTTACCAAAAATTCATTGTTCAATGAGTGGTCGTAAATGATGATACCAGGAAAGGGAGAAATCTATTCTCATAGTCCGACACCTCACCGTCGTCCCCTAACTGCAATCACCTGAAGCACTTCACTCAGTTCAAGCCCTTCAACTGCAAAGCCATTTTTCCGTACATTATTAATTGGTATTTAAAGAATATTGTTCTATTTTTGCACCCTCAAAAATCAAAGTACAATAACCTAAACTAGAACATATGCAGAGCAGAGGTGCCATTATCGTTTTTGCTGTCGCTTTCGCAGTGGTTTGTCTTTTCCAGTTATCCTTCTCTTTTTTCACGGCAAAGGTTGAAAAAGATGCAGAGAAGTATGCATTTGCTGAAGAAACTTATGTCATGGCCGGGAAACTGGCAGGAGGGGATGCCCTGAGGGAGATTTACCTGATTGATTCAATTTCGAAAGACAGGGAACAGTATTATCTCGATAACCTGGCGGGAACCTACAACATCCTGATCAGGAAATATTCATACAAGGAAGCAAAGGAACGCGAACTAAACCTTGGCCTTGATCTGAAAGGCGGAATGAACGTGATCCTCGAAGTCAAGGTTGGCGACATCGTTGAAGCACTTTCGGACTATAATGAAGACCCTCTTTTCCAGTCCGTCCTGCAGGAAACCTCACTGAGGCAACGTAAAAGTTCAAGAGATTTCATCACCATCTTTGGTGAGACGTGGGAAGAAATGGCCGCGGGACAAAATCTATCCCAGCACTTCACTTCAATCGACCTGAGGGATAAAATAACCTTCAGCAGCACCAATGCAGAAGTGATACAGGTGCTGAGGGAGGAAACCGATGATGCCATCGACAGGGCTTTCAACATCCTGCGTACCCGTATCGACCGTTTTGGCGTAACCCAGCCCAATATCTCAAGACTGGCTACGGCAGGAAGGATCCTGGTTGAACTTCCCGGCATCAAGGATCCGGCAAGGATCAGGAAGCTCCTGCAGGGTACCGCCCAGCTTGAATTTTGGGAAACATACAGCTTCCCGGATATTGCCAATGACCTGCTGGAGGTTGAAGAGCTGATCCGCCAGCAGAATGCCAGAGAGGAAATGATGCTTTCGGCAGATAGCCTGAAAGCTGCCGGTTCCGCAGATTCAAGCCCTGCTGGACAGGAAACCGCAGAACTGGAAACCTTGCCGGAAGGAACAGCGGAAGACACCACCGATGCCTCTACTGCGCTGCTCGATCAACTGGAGATCGATCCCATCTCCGACATGGCCGATGTTGATGATGAAGAAGTTGAAAAGAATTATCCCCTGCGCTCACTCCTGCAGTTATCGGTCGATCAGGAAGGAAGGCCCTTTAGCTCGGCCACGGTGGGATATGCGCTGATCAAGGACACTGCCCGCATCAACAATATGCTGAAAAGAGGCAAAGAAGTGCTCCCCATCGACCTGAAACTTGCCTGGACAAGCAAGCCCCGCGAAGTGGGTTCGGATATTCTGGAACTGGTGGCCCTGAAGATCACCACACGCGACAAACGCGCACCCCTTACCGGGGAAGTGATCGTAAATGCCCGGCAGGATTTCGACCAGTTGGGAAATGTTGAGGTCTCCATGACCATGAACAGCGATGGTGCAAAAGTGTGGAGAAGGCTCACACGCGACAATGTCGGCAAACAGATCGCCATCGTCCTCGACGATTATGTATATTCCTACCCGAATGTAAGGGGCGAGATCCCCAACGGGATGTCGAGCATTACCGGTATCGGCGACCTGAACGAAGCCAAAGACCTTGCCAACATCCTGAAAGCCGGAAAACTTCCCGCTCCCGCCAGGATCGTTGAAGAAGAAGTGGTTGGCCCATCCCTTGGTGCCGAAGCCATCAGTGCGGGTTTATCATCCTTCCTGATCGCTTTTGCACTGGTATTGATATACATGGTATTGTTTTACAGCAGGGCCGGATGGGTAGCCAATCTGGCATTGGTAACGAATATATTCTTTATTTTTGGCGTTCTGGCTTCACTCCAGGCGGTACTCACACTCCCGGGTATTGCAGGTATCGTGCTTACCATCGGTATGGCCGTTGATGCCAACGTGATCATCTATGAACGTATCAAAGAAGAGATCAGGGCCGGCAAAGGAATGCGGCTTGCCATCGCCGACGGTTATAAGAATGCCTATTCCGCCATCATCGACGGGAATATCACAACCCTCCTTACAGGTATCGTTTTATATGTATTCGGAACCGGACCGGTGCAGGGTTTTGCCACAACGCTCATCATCGGCATCCTGTCATCGCTCTTCTCAGCCATTTTTATCTCAAGGCTGGTTTTCACCACGCTGCTCAACAAGAACAAAAAACTCTCCTTCGACAATAAATACACAAGAAACTGGCTGGCCAATATACATTTCGATTTTCTGGGCATGAGAAAAAAGGCATACATCCTTTCCAGCCTCATCATCCTTGCCGGTATTGTTTCCCTCTTTACAAGAGGACTGAACCCTGGCATCGATTTCAGCGGCGGACGGAGCTATGTGGTACGTTTCGACCAGCCCGTTTCAACCGGCGATGTCCGAAATGCCCTTACAGCCGAATTTGAGAATATCTCGCCTGAGATCAAGACTTTCGGCCCGACATCCCAGGTCAAGATCACAACCAAATACCTGATCGAAGACAAATCACCCGAAGTTGACTCCATTATCCAGACAAAACTTTACAACAGCCTCAAGAAGTTTTACGTCGACCAGTCGTTCGGTTACAAAGCCTTCAGCACCGACGTGGAAACCGAAGACAAGCTGATCGGGATACTCAGCTCCCAGAAAGTGGACCCGGTGATCGCCGACGATATCATGCGAAGGGCCTGGCGTTCGGTGATCATCGCCCTCCTGGTGATCTTTGTATATATCGCTATCAGGTTCAAAAAATGGCAATTCGGGCTGGCGGGCCTGGCAGCCCTGCTTCACGACACACTTATCGTTATTGGCCTTTTCTCCATGTTTTATAACATCCTGCCTTTCGGGCTGGAGATCGACCAGGCGTTTATTGCGGCCATCCTCACCATTGTGGGGTATTCGATCAACGACACGGTGATCATATTCGACCGTATCAGGGAGTATAGCGGATTATTCCCTAAAAAAGACATGCGGGAGAATATGAACAATGCCCTCAACAGCACCCTGGTCAGAACACTGAACACTTCAGGTACAACACTCATTGTGCTGCTGATCATTTTCCTCTTTGGCGGGGAAGTGATCAGGGGATTTACCTTTGCGCTTTTAATGGGTATCCTCGTCGGAACCTATTCATCGTTATTCAATGCCAGTCCCATCGCCTATGACCTTCTTGGCGGAGACCGCAAGCTAAAAGGCGTACCTACGCGTCAGGTAAAACAACTGCACAGAAAAAAGAAAGATAAACAACCCGTTGCCTGAGCGGCCGGGAAGCCCCATTGATCATCCCGGCAACCGATTGCGGGGATGATATAAAGTGCCTGTTTGCAGAATTGTATCAAACAGGCGCTTTTTTATTATTTTTGCATGAAAGAGCACAACAATCAAATATATGAGCACCTCCCTGCTTTTCCTCGATATCAGCTTTGGTGAGATATTTATCATTGTTGTGGTGATCTTTATCATTTTCGGACCGCAAAAGATACCTGAATTTGCAAGGATCTTCGGCCGGGGGCTCAGGGAGGTCAGGAAAGCCTCCTCAGAAATACGGCGTGAGATCAACACAGAAGTAAATCAATATAAAACCGACCTGGATGTGGAACGCATGGTGAATGAAAGTACAGACACAAAACCTGAGCCCGGGATAAAAGACCATCCCACATCAAATGAAGAAATTAAAAAAAATGGCTGAATAAAAACAATAGTTTTTCGTTAACATTTTATAATACAATAATGACGGTTTATGAACCTCTATAAAATATCCGTATTGCTCATTTTCATGATCCTGATTACTTCGGGGGCCTCGATGGCGCAAAGAAGAAACCATGCCAAAAGCGCCGATGAAGCTTTTGACGACAGGAAATATGTGGTAGCCATTGAAAAGTATAAAAAAGCCCAGTCAAAAATAAAGAACAACAAGGCCGAAAAAGACCGTGTATCATTCAGGCTGGCAGAGAGCTACCGCCTGACCGGCAACCCGAAGGCAGCCAAGGCACAATACAAAAGGCTGCAAAAAACCGGTTACGATAAAAAGGAGCCCATACTACTGCTTCATTATGCAAATATCCTCAAAACCGAAGGTAATTATGATGAGGCACGCGAGATGTACGCACTCTATGCCGAAGCGGTACCTGACGACCCGCGAGGCCCGGCCGGTTTGAAAAGCATAGAGATGATGGATGAATGGCTTGAATACCCATCCAATTACGAACTTGAATATATCAAGAAGGTCAACAGCCGCGCTTCGGATTTCGCACCTGCCTATGCCAGCAATAATTATAACGAACTCATCTTTACCTCGGCCCGCGACGGTGCCAAAGGCAAAAACAATGACGAATGGACAGACCAGAAATTCAGCGCCCTTTTTACCACACGCCTCGACAGAAAAGGCGAATGGGGTGAACCTGTGCTACTCGACAACACTGAAGAAGGGGTGAACTCAGAAGCCAACGAAGGCAGCGGCACCATGAACAGCTCATTCAATACCTTGTATTTTACACGTTGCCCGAACGAAGATAAAAAGATAAACGGATGCCAGATCTATACCTCACGGCGCACCGGACGTATGTGGAGCAAACCTGAAATGCTGAAGTTGAGCAATGACTCTTCGGATGCCTTTGGCCACCCCACCCTGAGTGAAAACGAACTGATCATCTATTTTTCATCAGACCGTAAAGGCGGTTTTGGAGGCAATGATATCTGGGTAGCCGTTCGCGACAGTAAAGATGAACCTTTCGGCAGGCCCTTTAACCTGGGCCCCGTCATCAATACACCCGGCGATGAGATGTTTCCCTTCCTGAGATCCGACACTGTACTTTATTTTGCCTCCGATGGACACCCGGGCATGGGCGGCCTCGACATTTTTGTCACTTCCATCGACGAAGAAGGCAACTGGAGCGAACCCGAAAACGTAAAGCCACCCCTGAATTCCGAATACAATGATTTCGCGGTCATCTTCCACCCCGAAGAACCCGAAGGCTTTTTTACCAGTGACCGGCGGGGAAGAAAGGGACTTGAAGATATTTTCTATTTCTATGTGCCGCCTGTCGACTTCACGATAACCGGAGTGGTTACCGATGACCGTACGCTGCAGTTCGTCTCCGACGCCATCGTCAGCCTTAATGGTTCGGATGGCACTTCGGTAACGACCAGGACAACCGACAAGGGGGTTTACCTTTTTGGCAAATCGCAGGTGATGCAGAACACGACCTACGAGATCGTGGTGAGCAAGGTCAATTACTTCAACAGCTCAGCCATGATCACCACCGTTGGCCATGAAAAGGGCAAAGACTTTGTGCAGGATTTCATCCTTCAACCAATTCCGGACGAGCCGATCCTTCTGCCCGAAATACTTTATGACCTCGCCAAATGGGATCTGAAGCCGCAGTACGAAGACTCCCTTCAGGGCCTGATCAGAACCCTTGATGATAACCCGAGGATCGTGGTTGAGCTGGCAGCCCATACCGATGCACGCGACACCTATGAACGCAACGACATCCTGTCGCAGCGCAGGGCACAATCAGTGGTTGACTACCTTATTCTCAGGGGCATCGACCCCGACCGGCTGGTAGCCAAAGGTTATGGCGAGAGAGTCCCCCGAAAAATATATAAAGATATCACCCGGGAGGGGTATACATTTAAAAAAGGTGATGTGCTGACCGAAGAATATATCGCAGCCCTTCCTTCGGAGGAGATCCGTGAAGCGGCCCACCAGATGAACAGGCGGACCGAATTCAGCGTACTACGGAAAGACTATGTCCCGAAAACCGTGATCAGCGAAGACCCGGTTGCAGTCGTGATCCAGGTGAATCCCGAAGAAAATGCGGTAACCTTCAGAACACAGGACAAAACCGGGCTCTATATCATTCCGCTTATCCTCAATGGATATAAAGACGAGTTTATTTATGAAGACCGGGCACCGGCACAGGTTTCCCTGGAAAAGGCATTGCAATTGCTGAACGAAGGGATCATCAGCAAGGAGAATTTTGACGGCGATCCTGAACAGATACTCGCCGACAACTCCATCAGGAACAACAGCATATTTGTGATCGGTGAACTCAGGATCGGGGCCAAAACCATCAGGGATGTGCCCTTCACCGTTGTCCACCGTCAGCAAAACCCCATCACCCTCGGCCGTCAGATACTCCAAAGGATCGGGGATTATTCCATTGATGAAGGGCAGAAGACGATCACTTTCGAATATAAAGACAATTAATCCTTGGACGCAGGCCAGAGATACGAAAAACGCGGTGTTTCCTCTTCCAAGGAAGATGTTCACCATGCCATCAGAAATATCGACAAGGGCCTGTTTCCAAAGGCTTTTTGCAAAGTCATCCCCGACTTTATGCATGGCAGTGAAGAACACTGCTGTATCATACATGCCGACGGTGCCGGCACAAAATCATCCCTTGCATACATCTACTGGAAAGAAACCGGCGACCTTTCCGTATGGGAAGGAATTGCACAGGATGCCGTTGTGATGAACCTCGACGACCTGCTTTGTGCGGGTATCACCAACAACATCCTTTTATCATCAACCATAGGCAGAAACAAAAACCTTATCCCGGGAACGGTTATTTCCGCAATCATTGAGGGTACAGAAAACTTTCTGTCTGAATTACGCGACATGGGTATCGGGGTATGGCCGGGGGGCGGCGAAACGGCCGATGTGGGTGACCTTGTAAGAACCGTTATCATAGACTCGACCGTGGTGGCGCGCGCCAGACGTGATGAGATCATCAGCAATGACCGGATAAAACCGGGCGATGTCATCGTAGGACTTGCCTCATTCGGACAGGCAAGCTATGAAAAAAAATACAACGGGGGGATGGGTTCCAACGGGCTTACCTCGGCACGGCACGACATCTTCAAAAAAGAATATGCAGGAAAATATCCCGAAAGCTTCGACCCCTCGCTCCCTTACGACCTCGCATATGCAGGCACACTGAGCGTTACAGATCCGACGGAAGTGCCGGGCGTTGACGCCGGCAGCCTCGTTTTGTCGCCCACCCGGACTTATGCACCGGTGGTTGCCGGTATACTCAGGGAACACAGGAAGCAAATCCACGGGATGATACATTGCAGCGGCGGAGGGCAAACAAAAGTGCTTCATTTCATCGACAAACTGCATATTGTCAAGGATAATTTATTCCCTTTACCGCCCCTGTTCAGGATGATCAGGGAAATATCAGGCACGCCCTGGAGAGAGATGTACCAGGTGTTTAACATGGGGCACCGCTTTGAGCTCTACCTGCCCGAAAGCATTGCCCGGGATGTAATCGCCATCAGCCAATCATTCGGCATTGATGCAAGAATCATTGGCCATGTGGAAAAAGCCGGCAAGGCCAGCCTGACCATCAGCGGTGCTGCCGGCACTTTTACCTGGTAAAGACAGAAACCACTTTCCGCGCCCGGCATCGCCTGTGGCAGCCCGGATCATTTTAATGCTTACCTTTGCACACCGAAAAACTTCATTTAAATGATCGAAAAACTGGAAGGCATATACAATCGCTGGCTGCAGATGGAAGACAAGATGAACGACCCGGACGTAATGTCCGACATGAACAGGTTTATCAAGCTGAACAAGGATTACAAAGACCTGCAGCCCATTGTCGATGCCTATCTGTTATATAAGAACATCACGGCCAACCTGGATTCGGCCAAACAGGTGCTTAAAACCGAGAAGGACGAAGAATTCAGAGAACTCGCAAAGCAGGAACTCGCCGAACTAACCGAAAAAAAGGAACAACTGGAAGAAGAGATCCGTTATATGCTCATCCCCAAGGATCCGCAGGATGACAAGAACGCCCTTGTTGAGATCAGGGCGGGTACCGGCGGTGATGAAGCCAGCATCTTTGCCGGAGACCTGTACCGTATGTATACCAAATTCTGCGAGATCAAGGGCTGGAAAATTGAGCAGGTGAGCCTGACAGAAGGCACGGCGGGAGGCTTTAAGGAGATCATCTTCAATGTTAGGGGTGAGCTGGTATACGGACAGATGAAATACGAATCGGGCGTACATCGCGTACAGCGCGTACCGAAAACAGAAACACAGGGACGTGTGCATACTTCGGCCGCATCCGTTGTGATCCTGCCCGAGGCAGATGAATTCGACATTGATCTGAAGACCGAAGACATCCGTAAGGATACCTATTGCTCATCCGGGCCCGGGGGGCAATCGGTCAACACTACCTATTCAGCCGTCAGGCTCACGCATATTCCCACCAATATTGTTGTTACCTGCCAGGATCAGAAATCGCAGATCAAGAATTATGAAAAGGCTCTCGTGGTTTTGCGTACAAGGCTATATGAAAGGGAATACAAGAAATACCTCGACGGAATTGCCTCACAAAGGAAAACCATGGTCAGCACGGGCGACAGGTCAGCCAAGATCCGCACATACAACTGGCCGCAGGGCAGGGTGACCGACCACCGCATCAACCTGACCATGTATAACCTGCAGGAGATCATAAACGGGAACATACAGGAAATGATCGACAAACTGCAACTGGCCGAAAATGCCGAACGGCTGAAACAGGAACTGGAAAAATAAAAAACACAGCAACCTTATCAAAATACAAAGATGACACGCCGGGAGTTAACCAACCTCATCAAAAAAAAGAAGTCGTTCCTTTGCATCGGCCTCGACACCGACCTCGACAAGATACCAGGGCATCTGCTTGACGAAAGCGATCCCATTTTTGCATTCAACAAAGCCATTATTGATGCCACCCACCACCTCACTGTTGCCTATAAACCCAACATTGCCTTTTACGAAGCCTATGGCTCGGGCGGCTGGGAAAGTCTTGAAAAAACCATCGCCTATCTGAAAACCCTTGAGGTTTTCAGCATTGCCGATGCCAAACGCGGCGATATCGGGAATACTTCAGGCCGTTATGCCCGTGCCTTTCTGGAAGAACTCGGCTTCGACGCCATAACGGTGGCCCCCTATATGGGCAGTGATTCCGTTAAGCCCTTTTTTGATATTCCCGGGAAGTGGACCATATTGCTGGCCCTCACATCGAACAGGGGATCAGATGATTTCCAGATGTTCAGTGATGCAGGCGGCACACCCCTCTTTGAAAAGGTTGTGGAAACAGCATGTGGCTGGGGAAATGAAGATAACCTGATGTTTGTATTCGGTGCCACGAAAGCGGAGATGCTGGCGGGAATCAGAAAGATCATCCCGCATCATTTCCTGCTTGTGCCGGGCGTGGGGGCCCAGGGCGGCAGCCTGGAAGAAGTGGCCAGATACGGGCTTAACAATGACTGCGGGCTTTTGGTAAATTCATCAAGAAATATCATCTATGCAGGCCGGGATGCAGAATTTGCCACACATGCCAAAAATGCCGCCGAAACAGTGCAACAGCAAATGCAAATAATCCTGGAAAAAGCCGGCATCTGCCGGTAAATAACCTGAAGGTTATTCAATAACATGGGTCCAGCCATAGGTATCCGGGGTCTCACCATACTGGATCGCGCGCAATTTATTGTACAGGGCTGTGGAAACAGGCCCCGCCTCACCGGTTCCATAGGTAAACTTCCTGCCGGTTTCACGGTCTTCAATTTCACGAATAGGTGAAATGATGGCGGCTGTCCCACATGCCCCCGCCTCATCAAATTCGGCAAGTTCATCAACCGTCACATGGCGCATTTCTACCTCAAGCCCCATATCCTTTGCAAGCGTACGAAGGCTCATATTCGTGATAGAGGGAAGGATGGAACTGGAATCAGGGGTAATATATTTGTTGCCTTTCACGCCAAAGAAGTTGGCCGGCCCGGCCTCATCAATGTATTTCTTCCCTTTGGCCTCCAGAAAGATCACCGAAGCAAAGCCTTCCTCTTTGGCACGTACGGCCGGCTTCAGGCTGGCCGCATAATTACCGCCCACCTTGATATGCCCGGTACCCAGCGGAGCACAACGGTCATAATCTTTTACGATCTGCATCCTTACAGGCTTGAATCCTTCCTTAAAGTAAGGACCCACCGGGCCAACAAAGATTACAAACAGGTATTCTTCAGCAGGTTTTACACCAACCTGAGGCCCCGTACCGATAAGCAAAGGCCGCAGGTATAAAGCTGAACCGGTGCCATGGGGAGGGATAAACTTCTCATTAAGCTTTATCACCTTCACCATCATCTGATAAAACAATTCTTCCGGCACTTCGGCCATCATGATGCCTTCGGCAGAACGCCGCATCCTCCTGGCATTTTCCTCCCACCTGAAGACCCTGATCTTTCCGTCAACGCCCCTGAAGGCCTTCATCCCTTCAAATGCTTCCTGCCCGTAGTGAAGGCAGGTAGCCGCCATATGGATGTTAATGATTTCGGAAGATGAGATCTCGATCTCGCCCCATTCCCCGTAACGATGATAACACCTTACGTTATATTCTGTCTTGAAATACCCGAATGGTAAACTTGCCCAATCAATATTTTGCATAAGAACCGATTTAAAATGTTGATAAAAACAGCAGGGGCTAAGTTAAAAAATATATTCGTGACTAACCGAAATCTTCCCGAAAAATCAATAAAAAGTAAGCCCTTACTGCCTGTTTCAAGTTTATTGGTAAGGAATTGAAAAAAAAGTCAAAAAAAAATGCGGACATTTTCACTTTTTGGGTATTAACAGATATGAGAGTACTCTTATTATCTGTGATCAAACACAATTAACTCATTCAATGCTAACCTAACTAAAAAGAAGAAGAAATGAAAAAAAGACACACAAGCTTACTGCTGCTGGCGGGTCTGTTTTGCATAATCCAGCCATACAGGCTGAATGCACAATGCACCAATTGCCAGCATTCAATCTCAAGTTCCGAAAAAGTTTCCAGTGCCATTGGCCTGAGGACTGTTGCCAACGGCTTTGCAGCCTTTGCAAGCGGTTCGCACACCATTGCCAGCGGCGACAATTCCGGCAGCCTTGGCAGCCGGAGTGAGGCTTCCGGCGACTTTTCATTTACCATCGGCAGCAATGCTTACTGCAACGCAGATCGGTCGATGATCATTGGCCACGGATATGGAGAGGATATCCAGGACCGGCTCGTCAACACGAACGAAAACAGCCTGATGATCGGATTTAACAGCATCTACCCCACCCTCTTTGTAAGCCCGGCCAACAGCAGGAACCGAACCGGTAACGTTGGCATCGGAAATGTTATCACACCCCAGGCCAAGCTCCATATCAGGGCCGACCAGGGGGAGTTCCCGAAGCTTTTTATCGAACAGCCTGACTTCAGAAGTGCCGACATCCTGCTGGGGAATACAGGGCACGGGATCAGGAGTACCGACGACCACGGTCTCTTGTTCCGTACCGAAAAAAACTATGTCTTCCATGAAGGGAATGTGGGCATCGGCACGTATTCGCCGGATTTCGACCTGGATGTGCGCGGAAGCACATTCACAAAAGAGCTGACCATTTACGACCGTGAGCATGCCCAGGGGAATATCGAGGGTTGGGTGCTGCGCTCCGATGCGGAAGGGCGCGCCAGGTGGAGCGACCCGGCCGACCTGGATGACCATGACTGGACAGTCAGAGAAAATAACGTTTTCCGCCTGGAAGGCAATGTCGGGATTGGCACGGCCAATCCAGTGGCGCAGCTCGACCTGGCCGACATTTTTCCGCCCGGAGGGATGAACCTCAGGGTGGGAAACGATGCCTACCTCACCGATATTGACATTGGACATACCCTCGGCATATTCAGCACCAGTGACCCGCAGGCAGGGGCAGTAAAACTGGGGAATTCAGGGCCCGTGCTTTTTGGCACGGAAACAAAGCTTGGAATAGGTACACGAAACCCCGCCAGCACACTTGAGCTATTCAGGAACCTGAATACAGGCGGCACCGTCGGCCTCTGTGTTAGCAATAGCGAAACAAACAAGTGGTTTATCGGAATGAACGGGGACCAGAAAAATCAGAACGACCTGCTGATCGGTAACCTGGCAGTTCTGAATCAGGGATATGCAAACCTCATCACCATAAAACCAAACGGGAATGTGGGCATCGGGACAGGGGAAACCTATAGCTATAAACTGGCTGTAGACGGTGCTATCCTGACCGAAGAAGTTACCGTAAAAGTCAGCGAAAACTGGCCCGACTACGTATTCGACAAGAATTATGAGCTACCAGCGCTGCCCCGTCTCGAAGAATATATCCGCGAAAACGGTCATCTGCCGGGAATTCCCTCTGCACAGGAAGTAATGATGAATGGCCTGAAAACAGGGGAAATGCATATCAGCCTGCTCCGGAAAATTGAGGAGCTGACACTTTATATTATTGAACAGGAAGCAAGGATCAACAAAATAGAAGAACTGTTCACTGCCAGGTAAACCGGTAAATTTTTTAATTTTATATTGAAATACCTTTCCGAAATTAGAAACCAATAATCTAAAACCCTTTGTTATGAAAAATCTGAGTGGAATAAACGCAGGACTTCTGTGCCTTTTTATGGCCTTTATGGCAACAGCCCAGGAATCACCATCAGGCAGAACGGGAATCATGGTAAAATATGATGTTATCAGCCTGCTTGGCGACCAGGTAAGCAAGAGTGCCGGTCTCAGAATGGGAGTTGAATTTGCCATTGGTAACAATCAAAGCCTCGAAACCGATGCCATGTTCATCTTCCCATGCGCATCCTGCGGAAAGCCTTACACAACAATATATACAGATAAAACGAGGGGGTTTTCAATATCGGCCGGGTACCGCTATTATTTGTTTCCGGGGGAACCCGGATTCAAAGGATTCCATATCGGACCGCAGATCCTATACCAATATACCGAATCGGATATGCAGGAAACCTATAATAACGGCATTCAAAACATTTACTTTGTTTACCGCAACCTTTTGGCATTTCATGCAATGGCCGGTTACCAGCTTCGCATTGCCGGGCCTTTGATGTTCAACCCTGTGATAGGTATCGGAACACGCTACATCAGCAGCCGTAATGCAAACAAAAAACAAGTCGGAACCGGCCAGCATGAGTTTCCATACAATAAGGACTACGAAAACGGGAGCCAGTGGTTCCCCAGTGTTACCATAGAATTGAAAATCGGACTAAAACTCTAAAATTCTCATGAAAACTACATATCTAAAACTGCTCATCATACCAATACTGCTCAGTGCCAATCTTCATCCAAAACTTCGTGCCCAGATCTGCAACGACTGGAAAGCCCAGTCGACGGCCTATGTTCTGACCGGCTCAAGCCCTGCCGACCCCACCTTTTACCAGTGGCAGGCTTTGGGCAACAATTCGCAGGGTGTTCATCTCTGCGTGCTTAATGCCGATATAATCCCCGTTTACATTCAAAAGGGGAATAACTTCATCAATTTCACCAGCCGCTTCAGCCCGACCAATGCCCTGCTTTACATGGTTCATGTTGAAGTGAACATTAACAACAACGGTTATTTTGTGATCTACAGCGGATCTGCAAAACAGGACGTTGTTTGGTTCGAGTCGGCCCTCAGCTTCCCGCAAACAGGATCTTATGACCTCATGGTAAGGGTGGTATTTTCTGATGGCACCATCCGCTTCAGGCAATACAAGGTGGAGGTGATCCCTGCTTCGCAAAGCCTTTACAAAGACAATGCGGGCAATACCTTAAGGAAATGGGCCGGAAACAAACCAGGAGCGCTCAATGCCATTGTGTTCTCCGAAGGCTTCGACGCCTATAACACCAACCCGCAGGAAATGTATTACCATGCGGCTGCCGACCTGATCGAATGCTTCAATGACCATGGTTATGATGTATTCCTGCTCGACAACTTTTTTGGCACACAGGACATCCGGAACAATGCCGCTGTATTCGCTTCCGCCATTCAGTATGTTTCCTACCTCTACGGAGACGAACTTGTTGTTGCCGGCGGTGTGAGCATGGGCGGTATCATCTCGCGCTATGCCCTCGCCAAAGCTGAACAGGACAACAACCCGCTGCCTGTGCATACCTTCATTGCCATCGACTCGCCCCACCAGGGCGCAGTGATATCGGAACCCCTTCAGAATTTCAAAAAAGAAAATGAGGAGGATGACGAATTTGCCAAACACGCCCTCAGCAATACGGCTGCAAAGCAACTGCTTATTTATAACGCTTACGACCCCGGCGGAGGGATTCACGATGCCTTTTTTAATGAACTCAATACCATGAACGGCAACGGCTATCCGCACCTGACCCGTAATATAGGCGTTTCATTCTCAAATACGGATCCTAACCCGAATTCAGGGGGCTGGTACAAGATCAAGTACCATATTGGGCCCCTGAGCGGGACGGTGAAGACTTTCGACCTTACCGCCGCCGAAATGCAGGCCGGATCATGGCTGCCCAAAGACCTCACCAGCATGTCGCCCATCATCAAACAGGCAAGCTACTGGTGGCTGCAACTGCTGGTACCGGGCATTACCCCGCTCTATTATCCAACCATAGAGTTTGAACGCCTGAGCGACCCGGCCTATATCCCTTATTACAGCGCACTCGACATCAGAAACGGGCAGTCGCTCTTCGACCTTTGCATCATCCCCGAAAACACAACCTATCATGATGTACTGCCGGCCGACATCCTCGAGGAGATCGTTAATGAAGTGATCCTGACAAATTTGTATTTTCAGAATAAATATATAATTGGCACATGGGAACTGATCGGAGGGAAGATTGTCAGCGGAAACTACATCAGCAGCCTCATCCCCCAGGGCGATGTGGTGGTCATGCCCGGAGGAAACCTCATCATGGAAGCCTCCGGCCAGATCATGCTCCGTGAAGGGTTCAGGACGATGCACGGGGCCGAAGCATCAATCAAGGTATCGCCGGATATGTATTTCGAATGTGATGGAGCAGCCGACGATGCATCGGCGCAGGTTTTCATGAAGGATGCCGGGATTTCGATGGACGACATGGCAACTTCACAACTGATCATCAATACAAGGATCGCCTCCGGCGATGATTTGCGCCTGTTCCCAAACCCGGCAACAAACATCCTGAATGTTGATGCAGGCATCACGAACGGGCTGGATGCAAGCCTTGAGATCTACAATACTTTTTCAACACGGATACTGAGCCTGAAACTAAAGCCTGATCAGATCAATGCGGTTGATATCAGCCGGCTCAGACAGGGCTTGTACTTCGTTAAAGTCATCACAGAATCAGGCATTCGCAGCGGAAAGTTCATCAAGAGCGATTGATGCTTCAATAAAAAAACCAGGACAACAACACAACAAATACCAGTGCGGGGATCATGTTCAGTATCTTCAGCTTCTTGATCTCAAGGATGTTGATACCGAGACCAATGAGAAGAATGCCGCCGGTGGCGCTCAGGTCACTTACGATCACATCTGTAAAGCGTTCGCCGATAAGGGAAGAAATGAGCGTTAACCCGCCCTGGTATATCAGCAAAGGGATGGATGAAAACATCACCCCGATCCCAAGGCCTGAAGCAAGTGCAATGGAAGATACACCGTCCATCAAAGATTTTAGGAGCAATATCTCATAAGTGCCCTCAACACCCTCCTCAATGGCGCCCATAATGGTCATGGCCCCCATACAATAAAGCAGAAATGCTGTAAGCATCCCCTCCGAAAACTTTTCATTTCCCATTTTGAGCCGGCTCTTCAATCTTTCGCTCCAATGGTTCAGGCGCCGGTCAAGACCGATCCATTCACCACATACCGCTCCCATTACCAGGCTGATGATCACGATCAGGTAATGCTCAGTCCGCAGCGCCATGTTCATCCCCAGTACCAGGGTAAATAAACCAATGGCCTGAAAGAGGACACGCACGATGGCAGAAGGCAACTTCCGGTTGATCATCAGACCGATCAGACTGCCCAGGATCACGGCACCGACATTGATCAGGGTTCCCATAACCGACAATTTTTTGCATAAAGATACGAATGCAGCCAAAATGTCAGCATAAAAGTATTGGCACATGCTTTGATCCTGCCGGATGTAGATAAAAAAAATCGACGGATATGCAAAAAGGACAAATAAACGTACAGACCGAAAACATCTTCCCGATCATCAAAAAATTTCTTTACTCCGACCATGAAATTTTCCTGAGGGAATTAATATCCAACGCGACCGACGCTACCCAGAAGCTGAAGACCCTTGCCTCGACAGGCAAATTCAGCGGAGAACTGGGCGACCTTACCATCGTGGTGGAAGTCGACAAAAAAGCGGGAACATTAACGGTCAGGGATAAGGGGATCGGCATGAATGCCGAAGAGATTGACAAATACATCAATCAGATCGCCTTTTCCAGTGCCGAAGAATTCGTTAAGAAGTTCAGGAATAAAAGCGAAGCTGAAAGGAATTCCATTATTGGTCATTTTGGCCTTGGCTTTTATTCGGCTTTCATGGTAGCAGATAAAGTGGTGCTGCGTACCAAAACCTATAAAAAAGGCGGGCAAACAAAGGCCATGCAATGGGAGTGCGACGGAAGCCCCGAATATACCCTGACCGAAACCGAAAAAGCCGGTCGTGGGACCGACGTGATCATCTATCTCGATAAAGACTCAAAAGAATTCCTTGAGGAGTACAGAATACTTTCACTACTCAAAAAATACAGCCGATTCCTTCCCGTACCCATACAGTTTGGAACGGAAAAGGTAACCGAAACGGTAGAAGGTGAAACAGACAAGGACGGCAAGCCAAAAACCATACAGCTTGAAAAGCCCAGGATCATCAATAATACCGATCCGCTGTGGAAAAAAATGCCGGCCGATTGCACCGGAGATGACTATAAAGAGTTCTACCGCGAACTCTACCCCATGACAATGGAGGAACCCCTGTTCCAGATCCATCTGAATGTTGACTATCCTTTTAATCTCACCGGGATACTCTATTTCCCGAAAGTAAAACGGAATGTTGAAATCCAGAAAGACAAGATCCAGCTCTATTGCAACCAGGTTTTTGTAACCGACTCGGTGGAAGGTATCGTACCCGACTTCCTCACACTACTGCACGGGGTGATCGACTCACCCGACATTCCGCTGAATGTTTCGCGTTCCTACCTGCAGAGCGATGCCAGCGTAAAGAAGATATCGGGTTATATCATGAGAAAAGTATCCGACAAACTGGAAGAGCTTTTCAAAAAGGACCGTGAAGGCTTTGAAAAGAAATGGGACGATATCAGGGTCTTTATCCAGTACGGGATGATAACGGAAGATAAATTCTTCGACAAAGCAAAGAAATTCTTGCTTTACAAGAACACCGAAGGCAAATACTTCACCCCCGAAGAGTATCAAAAACATATCAAAGACCTGCAGACCGACAAAGACGGAAAGCTGGTAATCCTTTACGCAGGCGATACGGATGAACAGCACAGCTATATCGCGACAGCCGTGGAAAAAGGCTATGATGTGCTTGTATTTGACGGCATACTCGACAGCCATTTTATCAACAGCATGGAGCAAAAAGATGACAAGATCCGTTTTACCCGCGTAGATTCCGACACGGTAGGCAAGCTGATCAGTAAAGACGAAGAGGCGCCTTCAAAACTTGATGAAAAACAAAAAGAAAGCCTTATGCCGGTGATCGAAAGGAACATCAGGAAGGAAGAGTTTTTCGTAGTTTTCGAAAACCTGGGTGAAAATGACGTACCTTTCATCATCACCAGGCCCGAATTCATGCGCAGGATGAAAGACATGTCGGCATTGGGTGGCGGCATGACCGGCATGGATCGCCTGCCAGAGCATTACAACCTCGTGGTAAACGTGAACCATCCGCTGCTAAGCAGGATCCTTGACGAGAAGGAAGAAGAAAAACAGGACAATCTCGTTAAACAGGCCTACGACCTGGCCCTGCTGTCGCAAAACCTGCTTAAGGGCAAAGCACTGAGCGATTTTGTTAAGAGAAGCCTTGACATGATTGAATAACAAAACAAACCCTTTTCAAACAGATATAAAACAACATGAAACCAAAAATGATTATCGGGGGCATTGCCATTGCCCTGATCCTGCTCATCGCAATTATTTTATTGTTTTCGGGGATTTCGGTTTACAACAAACTGGTCAGGCTTGATGAAGCCGTGACCGAAAAATGGTCGCAGGTCGAAAACGACTATCAAAGGCGGGCCGACCTCATCCCGAACCTGGTAAAAACAGTGCGTTCGTATGCCGAATACGAGCAGGAAACGCTTACCGAAGTAGTGGAAGCCAGGTCGAAAGCCACATCGGTGACCATTGATCCGGGCAAACTGGATGCTGCCAGCATACAACAATTTCAGCAGGCACAGGAAGGGTTGAGCAGCGCCTTGTCGAAACTCCTGGTGGTGGTAGAAAAATATCCAGACCTGAAAGCCAATCAGAATTACCTCGACCTGCAGCGCCAGCTTGAAGGGACTGAAAACCGCATCAGCAATGCCAGGCGAAAATTCAATGAAGCCACACGGGATTATAATACCTATACGAGAAGATTCTTCCCGCGTATGATGGCTTCCTGGTTTGGCTTCGAAGGCAAAGCATATTTTGAAGCACGTGAAGGAAGCGACCAGGCGCCTGATGTGAATGATTACCTCAGTAATTAAATTAAACAATATAGTATGCCGGGAACAGCCAGGGAATTCTTTACAAAAGAACAACGCGACGATATCATGCAGGCCATTATGAACGCCGAGCTCGACACCTCGGGCGAGATCATGGTACATATCGACAAACACTGTCCGGGGGAAGTGATGAACCGGGCCATGTTTGTCTTCAATAAACTGAAGATCAATGAAACCAGGCAGCGTAATGGGGTGTTGTTCTACCTTGCGGTAAAAAACAGGAAGTTTGCCGTGATCGGCGATGAAGGAATAAACCGCATTGTTCCCGAAGATTTCTGGGAAAAGCTGAAAACCGATATGCTGAATGATTTCCGGGAGGAAAAATTCACGGACGGATTGATCAAAGGGATCACAAGAACCGGCGCTTACCTAAAAAAACACTTCCCCTATCAAACCAACGACATTAACGAACTCCCCGACGACATTTCATTTGGCAGTTCATGACATATGACATCCGAACTAAACATCTGACCATGGCCGGCAACTATTTATCATCGCTTCAAACCTGCATCAAAAGAACCCTCGGCGTTCTTTTTGTCATGCTCGGTATATCAATAAGCTCCGGACAGGATATCCCCGGTCCGCCCGACCCGCCGCGCCTGCTGGCAGATATGGCCGGAATACTCAGTTATTCAGAGAACATGGCACTTGAAGACAAGCTCGTGCGATTCAATGATACCACTTCAAACCAGATCCTGATCATCATCACCAATGAGCTGTATGGCTATGAAATATCTGAATTTGCCGACCGTATCGGCGATCAGTGGGGTGTTGGGCAGGCTGATCTCGACAACGGGGTAATCGTGGTTATCAAACCAAAAACAGCAGGCCAGCGCGGGCAGGCCTGGATCGCAGTGGGTCATGGGCTGGAAGGTGCCATTCCCGACATTACTGCCGGGCATATTATCGACCAGGAGATGATCCCGTATTTCAGGGAAAACAATTATTATAGCGGTCTTGACGCCGCCACCACCGTACTGATGGAACTTGCAGCCGGCGAATACACTTCCGACGAGTACAACAGGTCGGGAAAAGCGGATTGGTGGGCCTTTGCGCCCTTCTTTATCTTTATTCTCATTTTTATTCTCATCAGCAGGCTTTCGCGCCGTTCGCGTACCATCGGAAAAAGAAATGTTTCCCCCTGGACTGCTTTCTGGCTGGGGAGCATGATGGGCAGCGGCAGCATTGGCCGGGGAAGTTCATCGGGCGGCAGCAGCTTTGGTGGTGGCGGATTTGGCGGATTCGGTGGTGGGAGCTTTGGTGGCGGCGGAGCCGGTGGAAGCTGGTAAGTATTTCCTTCATTCAAGCAGCACCCGGTCCTGATAACCGAAACCATGTTCTTCGCCGCCCGGCTGGCACTATCGCATTCATGCTGCTTGCGCATTTATTTAGAATGCTTTTAAATCACGTCATATTCAGGTATTAGAATACTTCAATCATTACGACATATTTATTTTCGTTATTTTTACCTTGATAAAATCTAAGGTAAACTTTACATGGCGAAAAAAAAGAAAAATACCGGCAGCGATTCCCGGCGTGATTTTTTGCGATCGGGTTTTCTGCTTGGCGCCGGTGTAGTAGCAGGAAGTGGTATCCTTGCTTCATGCAGCGATGATAAGGCCGGCACTGATGAAAAGGTCAGGGTTATGACCACCGACGGACGGCTGGTCGAAGCAGACTCTTCCACGCTTCAGCCAGTTACCGGCGAATCAACGGAAAACCGGGATGAAGTCCTCAGCACATACCAGAAACGCGGCCGCGAAGGCCTGACCGGACATCACTGGGTGATGGTCATCGACCTCTCGCGATGCCAGAATGCCAGAAAATGCATGTCGGCATGCCAATCGGCACATGAACTCCGCCCTGAACAGCATCATATTAATGTACTACAAATGCAGGATGCGGAAGATACTGCCCCCTATTACATGCCCAAACCCTGCTACCATTGCGATAACCCTCCCTGCACCAAAGTATGCCCGGTCAATGCCACCTTTAAGAGAAAGGACGGCATCGTGCTGATCGACAACCTGCGTTGCATCGGCTGCCGTTTCTGCATTGCCGGTTGCCCTTACTCAGCCAGGATTTTTAACTGGTTCGAGCCCCAACTTACCGATGAGGAAAAAGAAAGGGTTTACGATGTGGAACTCAATGTTCCGCAAAAACGCGGTACCATCTCAAAATGCCTGTTCAGTGCCGACCGCCTGCGTAAGGGACAACTGCCCTATTGTGTTTCGGCCTGCCCCAATGGCGTTTATTACTTCGGCGACAGGTTAGAAGATGCCGTCACCAACGGCACTACGGGCGAAACGGTCGTATTCAGTGAACTGATAAGGGAAAACGCCGGGTATACGGTCCACGAAGAGCTCGGAACAAAACCGCAGGTTTACTATTTGCCCCCGAAAAACAGAAGGTTCCCGTTTCGCAAAGAAAACATCTACCTTGAACAGGAACGGGATGATGAAACACCGGTATCAACCATTTAAGCATTATCATTATGGCTGTTGAAATAACCGAAAACAACAAAACAGGAAAAGACCTGAAGGTGATCGTCACCGAGCTGCTCGAACCGGTAAGGAAAGAAAAATTCCGCAACAAGCTCTGGACCCGATTGCTGATATTTCTCATTGCCGTGGGAGCCATGGCTTATATTTACCAGTTGTTTACGGGCCTTGGCGTAACGTCCATGCGTGATTATTCATCATGGGGGATGTATATCGGGCACTTTGTCTTCCTGGTGGCAGTCAGCCTCGTGGGCTCACTGGTCACAGCCATACTGAAACTTCTCAATATCAAATGGGCAACACCCATTACGCGCATTGCGGAGATCATCGCCGTGGCTGCGGTTGCTTTGGCCGCCGTGACCATCATCATCGACATGGGCCGTCCCGACAGGGTCATGAATATCTTTCTCCACGGCAGGATACAATCGCCCATTGTGTGGGATGTGACCGTGGTAAACATGTATCTGCTTATTAGTATCATCCTGCTGTATCTGCCCATGATACCGGATATAGCCATCATGCGCGACACCCTGAACGAAAAACCCCGCTGGCAGCGAAAGATGTATCATTTGCTGGCCCTGAACTGGCAAGGGACTACAGCGCAATGGAAGCTTCTTAAAAAGTCAATCCGTATCATGCTTATTGTAGTCCTTCCCGTAGCCTTTGCTATCCATACCGTTACCTCCTGGCTTTTTGCCGTTAACAGCAGAGCCGGATGGGACAGTACCATCTTCGGCCCCTATTTCGTTTCCGGTGCCTTCATGGTGGGGGCTGCTGCCGTGCTCGCCGCCATGTACATCATCCTGAAAAGCCGCCCCGTGATGAAGAACTATATCACCCAAAAGCACTTCGACATGATGGGACGCCTGCTCTTCCTCACCGGCCTGGTATACCTCTATTTTAACATCAACGAATTTCTGGTTCCGGGCTATAAAATGCAGAAACTCGAGGGCCAGCACCTGCTCGACCTTTTTGTCGGCCGTGAAGCACCGCTTTTCTGGGCTACACAAACCGGAGGGATGATCATTCCGCTCATCCTGCTCCTGTTTAAAGGTGTCAGAAAACCATTGCCGCTGTTCATCATCTCATTGCTGGTGATCGTCTTTGCCTGGACAAAACGCATGCTGATCGTTATCCCCACCCAGTTCAACCCCACCCTGCCCATACAAAACGTGCCCGAAAGCTGGCATCATTATATTCCTACGTATTATGAATCGGTGATCACGTTGATGACCATTGCCATCGTACTGCTCATAATAACCTGGTTTGCAAAGTTCTTTCCGCTGGTCCCCATCTGGGAAACGGCCAGGGAAAACGGCCATGAAAACCCACATGAAAAAGTTGTACTGGACGATTTAAAGAAATAACCAAAGACCAAATACTGCCGAAACATGAAAGCAAGCATTAAAAATAAACTCCTCGGCGCCTTCTTCATATTCAGTTGTATGGTATTGCTGGCTTCCACGCAATTCCCGCCCTGGATTGTCCCGCCCGAAGCCGATGATATCATCAACCCCACCGAAGTCAATAAAAAAACCCTGGATGCCGGAAAAGTTTTTTATGAAATGAACTGCCAGGCCTGCCATGGAGCCACAGGTCTTGGCGACGGTGTGATCCCTTCGGGGAATATGACCATCAAGGCTTTCACCGACCAGACCGACGGGGCCCTCTTCTATAAATTACAGGAAGGCCGCGGCCTGATGCCCAGCTTCAGAACATCGGCAGATACCGACCTCTGGCATGTGATCAATTACATACGGACCTTCGCTGAACCGGTTGAAGAAATATCGAGGAAAAACGCTGCGGTCGTGCTCGAATTCAACGAAAACGACAGCGTCAATACCGTTATTGCCCGTGTTTATGAGATCCTTGAAAACGGAGAGCGTACCCCTGCCAGGGAGATCAGGGTCAACTTCTACATCAAAAGGTATTTTGCAGATATGCTGATTGGCGGAAACAGGAACTATACCGGCAGTGAAGGCATTGTTTCCATTGACTTCCCGCAAGGCATACCGGGAGAGAATGGGCTTTTACAGGTAATTGCCAGGGTTGAAGACAGCGAATACTACCCGGAGGAAGCCATGCAGGAAATTGCCTGGGGCATCGGAAAAAAGACTTACTGGAACGAAAAAAGGGAACTCTGGAAAGACAACGACTATGTCCCGCTGTGGTTGCTGATCTCCTTTTTCGGCACCATAGCAGGGATCATGGGGGTGATCCTATACGTATTGCTGCAGGTTAAAAAGATCCGGAAACTGGGAGCCTGAGGGTTAAGGGACATTGATAGACCTTAGCCTTATGAGAAAGTTCAACGATCATGCTAACATATTTTGCGGCAACAGACAAAAAAACCCGCCTTTGGGGCGGGTAATTTTTTTGACAGGTACGCGGCTTATAATCCCAGTTTTTTACGAACCATTGGCATAACATTAATGCCTGCTTCGTAGTAAAGGACAGTACCCATGCTGACATCCAGGATGTAGGTGAATCCATTTTCCGCTGCCACATCATTGATGGCATTTCTTGCCCTGGTGATCAGGGGATCATATAATTCAGCCTGTTTGGCCCCGAAATCATTTTCGGCACCCTGCTGAAATTCCGTAATGCGTCTTTCAAGGTCAGCGATCTCCCGCTCCTTTGACTGCTTAATGATGGCCGACATGGCATCCACATTATTGGTATAGTCGGCAACTTTACTCTGGTATTCATTGTACATGGCACCGATCTGCTCTTCCAGCAACTGCTGGTAAGCGATCAGGGCTTTCTCCACTGAATCCTTCCCGGGCATTAGTTCGATCAGTTCCTGCGAATCGATGTACCCGATTTTCAGACCGGTCTGCGACCAGGCATTGGTAGCCAGCGCCATTAAAACAACCAGCATGCTTACTTTAAAAACACTTTTCATTTTATTAGGTATAAGTTTTAGATTCCTGATTTCAGCGCAAATGTAAGGAATAATTTTATTTGTCCACATTTATTCATATGAATTAATGCATTTTCGCAGCAATTGATAATGTGGCAATTAAACACTTATTGTGTCCGGCTGCGTTCGATCATTTTATTGGCATTGTTGCTGTTGCTTCCGCTGCTTTCCTGAGAGGAAGGAGCGGCCTGTCCGGCTCCCGGACGTTTCCTGTCGGCCCGCCTTACGGTTTGCATTACGGTACCTACTTCATCCAGCACATCATCGGAGAGATCAAATTTTTCCCTGGCAAAAAGGATGGTAAGGCTTCCGGCCTTATCGAAAATGATGGCATAGTTCTCCTTTTCTGCTATATCCTGTATGGCATTGAATATTTTTTCCTGTATGGGCTCAACCAGTTCCTGCCGCTTCAGGTAGAGGTCGCCATCACGGCCAAAACGCTTTTTCTGAAGGTCCTTGGCTTCCTTTTCGCGTTTAATTATTTCATTCTCCCGCTGCCTTTTCATGTCTTCCGGCAGGAGAACCGCTTCGGCCTGGTAATCTTTATACAAGGCATCCACTTCGGCAAATTTTGCCTCGATCTCTTTCTGCCATTTGATGGAAAACTCATCCAAAATATCAAGGGCATCCTGGTATTCGGGAATGTTGGAAAGAATGTAATCCGTATCCACATATGCATATTTCTGGGCAAAGGTGGTAGTAAAAGCTGCAAAAAAGACAGCCAGTGCAATTGTGAGTTTTTTCATTTTTTTATCCTCCGGTGTTTTATTTTTATAAACCTAAGCAAAAAGCCTGCCATAAGTTGCCAGGCGAATTTAATCGATTGATTGGTTGATAGAGAAATGGAATTGTCCGCCATTGGCTCCCGGCAGTCCGGGCACCTTATCGAATCCATAACCCCAATCGAGGCCCAGCATTCCGAACATCGGAAGGAAGACCCTTAATCCGACACCCGCCGAGCGGTAAACATTGAAGGGATCGAACTCGGGATGATACAGCCATGCCTTTCCGGCTTCGAGAAAGGCAAGGGCATAAATGGTGGCAGAGGGGTTGAGCGATAGCGGATATCTCATTTCCAGGGTATATTTGCAATAAACCGTACCGCCCGAATTCCTGTCCCGGTAATAGAAGGGTGTAAGGGTTTCATTGCCATAACCCCGCATGCCGATGATCTCACGGCCATCCAGGTTATTGTATCCCGAAAGCCCGTCGCCCCCAAGGTAAAAGCGTTCAAATGGGGTTACACCGATACTGCTGTTGTAAGCCCCGAGAAAGCCGTATTTCAGCCTTCCCATAATAACGAACTTTGGTGCGACTTCAAGAAAGTAGGTTGCTTCAAATTTCCATTTATGATATTCTATCCATTTATATTTTTCCTTTTCAGGCATAACGGAATAATCCTTATTGCTGAACAGGGAATATGGCGGTGTTAGCTGAAGTGATAAGGAAAGATCTGATCCGGAACGCGGATAGATATAACTGGGGGCCGTTGAATTTCTTCCAAAAACAATGTTATAGCTAAAGTTATTATAATGTCCGGAACCATCTCCGAATGCAAAAATGCTGGAGTAGTTGTCAAGTTCATAACGCTGCAGGTTAACAGCCTGATAAAGGGTAAAGAAGTCGTCGGGCCATCTGAGTCGCTGGCCCAGGCCAAAGGTTAGTCCGTTAATCTTGAAATATGACCTGTTTGTATCGCTCCGCGGCAGTCCGTTTGAAAAGAGTGAATGGAAATATGATACGCTGAATGCATTGGGTTTACGGCCTCCAAGCCAGGGTTCGGTAAATGAGGCGCTATAACTGATGTAACCCCTGCCATAACTCTGCAGCCTGACTGAAAGCTTTTGCCCGTCGCCGGCAGGGATGGGCTTCCATGCCCCCTTTTTAAAGAAGTTTCGAAGGCTGAAATTATTGAAGGAAACACCCAGGGTGCCGATGATCCTGCCATATCCCCATCCACCCGATAATTCAATCTGGTCGGCAGAGGTCTCTTCCACAGAATAAATAATATCGACGGTTCCATCTTCCGGGTTGGGCAGTACGTCGGGATTAATGGTTTCGGGGTTGAAATACCGCAACTGCCCCAGTTCCCTGATTGTGCGGATAATGGCATCGCGGCTGAAAAGGTCGCCGGGTCGGGTCTTGATTTCACGGATCACCACATGGTCATTGGTTTTTGTATTCCCTCTTACCTCCACCTTGTTGATGGTAGCCTGTTTACCTTCCCTGATACGGATCTCCAGATCGATCGAATCGTTCTCAACCAACACCTCAACAGGTTCGGCCGAGAAAAAGAGATAGCCATCATCGAGATAGAGTGAACTCACGTCAAATCCGTTCGGATTAAAAGTTAGATTTGTGTTTAACAGGTCTTTATTATAAACATCTCCCTTTTCAATACGCAGGATGGTGTTAAGGTACTCGCTGGTATATTTTGTATTCCCGATCCAGGCAATGTTCCTAAAATAATAACGCCTGCCCTCGTCGATCCAGATGTCGATATTCAGTGTGCCGTCGGGGTTCCTGGATATGGAATCCTTTATGATCTTAGCATCCCTGTATCCAAAGTCATTGTATTTATCAATCAGTTTAAAACGGTCATCTTCATAATTGCTTTCAATGAATTTTGACGATTTGAATATTCTCAGGCGGAAATTCTCATTCACATACAATTGAATATCATCGATCATTTTAGGGAACTTGATCTGCAATGCATCCCAAACCAGATCAATCAGGAGTTTATCAAATCCCGACAGCGGGGTCAGCATACTTTTTTCCTTGGTTTCCTTCAGTGTTGCCTTTATCTTTTGGGCTGTCAGAAAATCATTTCCATGGATATTGATCTGTTGTATCCTGACCCTGTCATTCTTATCAATTCTGATTTCAAGGATCATATGGTTTACTCTTGAAGTATCGGGGATCTGGACAACATCCACTGCCACATCAAGAAAGCCCTTTTTATCATAATAGGATGTTATGGAATTCCTGATCCTGATCAGCAGGTTATCAGTGATTACATCACCCCTGGTCAGCCGCAATTCATCCTTTCGCAGGTCGTCCGCTTCCGATTTTCGGATACCTTTAAAAGAAAACTTCGAAAGGCGTGGACGTTCAAGCAGATAGATATCAAGGAAGATCAATTCGCCCTGTATCCTGGAGGCGGTTACCCTGATGTCTTCAAACAAACCCTGATCCCAGAGTTTATTAATGGCATTGGTGATCTTTTCGCCCGGAACATCGATCCTTTCCCCGATTTTCAGGCCTGAAAGCATGATGAGCACATTTTGATCGAGGTGTTCGATCCCTGAAATGGTGATACCGCCTATTTCATATTTTTTCTGGGAGGCGTAGTCGACCAATGGTGGGTCATCATCTCCTGCATTCTGCGAAAAGCCGGGTGGACTAAAGATGAATAATAGCATAAAAAGCAACAGGCAGGTGAAGCAGGCCCGGCAGGGAATTGTATTTCTGGAAAAGTCTTTTTTTGTATCGTTTTTCATCCCTGCTTATTCTGCTTTTACTTGTTCACTTGTTTTTCCGTATCTTCTTTCTCGTCCTTGGTAATCGATGATTGCCTGATACAGGTCGTCTTTCCTGAAATCAGGCCAGAGTTTCGGTGTAAAATACAATTCTGTATATGCAATCTGCCACAGGAGAAAGTTGGATATCCTGTATTCGCCTGATGTACGAATGAGCAGCTCGGGGTCGGGCATATTCTTTGTTTCCAGAAAGCCTGAAAAGAGATTGCTGTTAATGTCGTTCAGATCGATATTACCCTCACGGACTCCTTCTGCAACGTTTTTTACAGCCTTTAGTATCTCCCAGCGTGCGCTGTATGAAAGTGCCAGTGTAAGCGTCATTCGGGAATTGCCGGCTGTATCGTGTATTGCTTTTTCAAGTTGTTTGCGGGTACGTAGCGGAAAGCTTGCGGTATCGCCAATGGTTTGAAGGCGGATATTGTTTTCGTTCAGGGTTTTTGTTTCCTTGTTGATGGTTTGAAGCAGGAGTGTCATCAATGCATTAATTTCAAATTTGGGTCTGCTCCAGTTTTCTGTTGAAAATGCGTAAAGTGTAAAATATTCGATTCCGAGTTCTGCTGCGGCCTCGGTAGTTTCCCGTACCGAGGTAACCCCGTTCTGATGGCCGAAAGTACGGGGTTTTCCCCGCTGCCTGGCCCAACGCCCGTTTCCATCCATGATAATGGCTATATGCCGGGGAAGGCGACCGGTGTCGATACGGCTTTTCAGATCCATCCTATTCATTCCTGTATCAGTAATCTTTGCGTTTATCAATAAAGCTGCTGCACCCCCTGTCTTTTCCTATCGTAAACCTGTAGGTTACAGTAGCGCCAAAAAAGGAATACCAGTCGTTGTTACTGGCATTACCCCTGGCCTGGTATGGCTGGTGGCTGCGGGTTGGGTCTGACAGCATCCCTGCCTGGTTGGAGGTACTGATGCTTTCACCTTCCAGGTAATATGTTGTACTGACATCATCAAGGTAGTCGGTCATGGTCTTACGCATTCCCCATTCAAAGGCAAAAGCCAGCCTTTTGGAAAGGCTGTATTTAAAACCAAAGCCAAAGGGGATGGCAATCTGGGTAAGGTTATAAGGGCTTCTTCCGTCGAAGCCGGTATTTTGTCCTTCCGTGCCAAGTTCACGCAATGACACGCCATCGGATTCGGGCCTGAACATGAACACCCCTACACCACCGAATATGTATGGCGTCAGGAAATTGCGCGTACTGCCCGTAATATAGTTAAAGAAGTTGAGTTCGATCACGGCTGAGATATCGGTAATTGGGGATTCGAATTTCAGTTCGCGCCCGGCCACACGCCCGGAAACCTGATCATCGCCGGCAACTTCACCCCGGTAGGCAGTCAGCCTTGCCGTCCAGCGGGAGTCGAGGTTCAGGCGGGCTACCACGCCATAAGCAGCTCTGGTCATCAAAAAATGCATGGCCGGGTTCAGGTCACCGATATAATAGGAGCCGCCGCCAAAAACGCCGACTTCCATTGTCTTCTGCGCCTGCAGGCTTACACCTGCCAGAGAAATGAACAATAACAATGTAATCCTCTTCATATAGTTCCCCAAACGCATTATTCGTGTTTTTCTTGTTTACGGTTCGAATTAATTTCTGGCATCCAGCCCCCACTTCAGTTTATCGCGTATGGTGGTAAAGAAATCCTTGTTTTCGGGTTTCACCAGGTTAAATTTAAAGGCGGCTTTTCGAATGACGATCTCCTCGCCGGGGCTGATCTCCCCGGTCTTTGAATCGAGACTTACCAGAAAAGCCTGGTCCCTGCCTTCAACCTTGATCCTGACTTCGCTCCTGTCGGGAATAACGATGGGTCTGATGGTGAGATTATGCGGGGCGAGGGGGGTGATGACGAAATTCTCAGAATCGGGTGTTATGATAGGCCCCCCGCCACTCATCGAATAAGCTGTTGAGCCTGTCGGGGTGGCAACGATCAGTCCGTCGGCCCAGTAAGAATTCAAAAAAACACCGTCAACATAAACATGGATCACGATAAGGTTTGTAGAATCCTTCCTGGTTACGGTAATATCATTGAGGGCATAGCTGAAATCACAGAACATTCCGTTTTTCTTGCTGAGATGTAGCAAGGTTCGCTCTTCCAGCGCATACGCACCCTTAACCACCTTTTCGATGGCGGGGATCATATCATTGCGGGCAATACTGGAAAGGAAGCCCAGCCTGCCCAAATTAATGCCAAGCACGGGAATTCCTGAATCACGCACCAGCGCAACCGTGTCAAGCAGGGTACCGTCGCCACCGACAGAAAGCACCATGCCGGTGTTGGCATGCAAATCCTGATGATGCTCAAAAACGGTTACCTTATCAACAGAGGGGATCAACCCTTCCAGGCTTTCCATGAAAGGACGGTAAATGAGCAGTTCACATTGATAGTCCAGAAGTTTATCAATTAACTGTACCAGATACTGATTGTTTTCCCCACTGATGCCTTTACCGAATAAAGCAAGCTTCATTACCCGTATATCATATGATTTATAAAACCTTGCAAGTTTACAAAAATACAGGAATTAATAAATATATGATTAACAATAATTAACAAATATAAAAACGCGCTAAAACATGCTGAAAAACAACAGTCTGTAATAAAGAGGGAAAAGCAGCAGAAGGATGGCAGAAACTATATCGGAGCCATGAAATGCAGGAAAAAGCCGTGTTCCTTCAATCCGTTACATGAATACTCGAACCTGAAAACCATATCATAATATGTAACAAAGTCAATACCAAGGCCATATCCTACCAATATCGTATTTTCAAGGCTGTTGTTCAATTCGGGGCGGGGATACATCTGGTCAACATATCCGATGTCAAAAAAGGCATTGAGGTAAAAGGCATAATGAACCTTGCTGAATTTTTCAGTCCTGATAAAGTTCATTTCGAGTGAATTTTCAGGAACGAGTGCAAATTTCAGGTTGTTTTTGAGGATCCCAAAATTATTTCCATTCACAACATAATACTCATATCCCCTGACCAGGTCGCGTCCGTAGCCAATGGCCCGGTCCATGAAATATGGTCTGTCGGCCCCATTGGTAAAGCGGGCATTCAGGCCGGTGGCATGGTACCATCTGGGTCCGAGGACAAAATATTTCCTGAAGGCACTTTGTACGTAAAATTCATCAACGATGCCATTTCCGATAAGCCCCAGGCCCCTTTTCACCACCTCAACATCGAAATAATGGCCGCTCAGGGGATAGAGTTTATAATTACGGAAGTCGCTTTTGTACAGATAAACAAGCGTTAAGTACTGCAGCTTATTCCCGCCCCCGGGAATAAACCCGGGATTGATCGAAAGAATGGTATCGGCATAATCGCGCTGGTCATATTTCAGTTTCAGGTTATGGGTATTGTGGATGCGCTTACGGTATATTAGGTCAAATTGAAAAACCATTGCCTGCAATACGAATTTGTCATCATTTTTGTAATAAACCTGCCGGTTATCGGCATTCATGACCGGGACTTCCCTGGTTCTGCCATAGCCTCCGCCCACAGTAATACCCAATGTTTCTTTTTTATTGAGGTATGGAATGGTGTACTGCAGGCCGTAAAATTCATTGTAACCGAAACGGGTGGTCCATTCAAGCGTTTCTTTTCTCCCCCGGAAATTCTCCCATCTGAGTGCCACACCGTAGCTCATCCGCGACAGGTCCCTGTTTTCATTCCACCATGTATTGAAGTTACGGTCGGCAAATTCAATGATGGGCCAGGGCCAGATATACCAGCGTTCGGTGAAAGTGAATGCCACATTAAGCCTGGGGGGTGAATCTGCAGAAGAAGTGATGCCAGCCTCCACGAAATTAAACAGGGAGGTGTTCAGCAGGTTTTCGCGGCTTTTTTCAAGCAGTTCATTGAATTTTTCAGGCTTGAGCGTATCGCCTTCCCTGAACATGAGCTCCCGCCTGATAATCCTTTCCTTTGTCTGTTTGTTTCCCTCGAAAATGATATGCCCGACAATAATAAAGCTTCCGGCAGAATCAATTTCCTGTGCGTTCACGAGCAGCGGCTGGGTAACCATCATGAGAAACAGCAGGGCAATATTTGGCAAAATTGATCGCATCAATGGCGGTTCATAAAGGAAGATCACACATTGAGATAATTCATCAGGGAATCATAGCGGTCTTTCAGATCAGCCGGATCCGTATCCTCCCCGTATGATGCCTTAATGATATAGTCATAGCGGTTAAAAGTACTGATGATGTTGGTTACATCCGTTTTATTGACTTTCAGTATGACTTCCAGCATGGTGGAATCGGATTGTGGGGAGAGATAAAGGCTCAGCACGCGGGCATCGTTTGATTCGACAATCTGTGCGATTTGCGATAGGCTATAGTTGTTCTGGCTCATTTCAAGGATAACCACCGTACCCGGCTGAAAAACGGCCGACATACCGGCCAGGCCGGCCGTAAGGCTTTGCAGGCTCACGGCTCCCAGGTAGTTTTCGTCATCATCCACTACTGGAAGGACACTCAGTTTATGTTCGCTCATCATCCTGATCACGTCGTAGATATGCTGGTTACCGCTCACCATGGGCCGCGACAGGGTCAGTTTAACATCCCCCACCGGGGTTTTATCCTTTATTCCGGCTTCCAGGTCCGATTCGGACAAAAGAGCGAGGTAAGACAGGTTGTTCACCACGGGAAGATGTGAAACCTTTAACTCCGCCATCAGGCTGAATGCCGTGCCAACTGCGTCGGAAGTCCTCAGCGGGACAATGATATCGCTTATCAGTTCAACTGCTGTCATATTGTTTGGTTTTACAGGATTTCACCCGCCATAATGCGGAGGTATCCATCGTATCTTGATTCACTGATTGCACCTTCTGCCACAGCTTTTTTAACCGCACAGCCGGGTTCATGCAGGTGGGTGCAATTTGCATAACGGCATTGGTGCATCAGGGCGCGCATTTCCGGATATCTTTCGGCCAGGGTGGCCCGGTCGAGTTCGTATAGACCAAACTCCTTGATCCCGGGCGTATCAATAATGAAAGCCCCGAATGACAAACGGAACATCCTGGCAAAAGTGGTGGTGTGCAATCCTTTCTTATGCGCTTTGCTGATGGGCTTCACTTTCAGGTCGAGGGAAGGCTCGATGCAGTTGATCAGGGTTGACTTGCCGACCCCCGAATGCCCGGCAATGAGGGTAACACGATCATTGAGCACTTCACGGAAACGCCCGAGACCCTGTCCGCTCCGGGCCGAGACACTGTGTGTAATATAACCGGCTCGGCGGTAAATATCTTCAAGATCCCTGAGTTCTTCCATCTGGCCTTCGTTATAGAGATCTGTTTTGTTAAAGAAAACGGCGGCAGGGATGTGATATGCTTCAGCCGTGATCAGGAATCGGTCGATGAAACCCGTTGAAGTCCGTGGTTCGGCCAGGGTAGCAATGATCATGGCCTGATCGAGGTTTGCAGCAAGGACATGTGAAACCTTCGAAAGTTTGGTAGCCTTGCGGATGATGTAGTTTTTTCTTGGACTTATGGCAGTGATCAGCCCGGTATCTTCCTCAGGCTGCATCAAAAATTCGACATGATCGCCAACTGCCAGCGGGTTTGTCGATTTACTTCCGGCCAGTTTGAACTTTCCTTTCAGGCGGCAGTCGGTTTCACGGCCGTCACCATCCATGACGGTATACCAGCTTCCGGTAGATTTGGTAACGATTCCCTTCACTTTGCAGGGCTTATGTGAAACGGTAATTTTTACGAATACTTTTTTTAATATCCCAGACGCAGTTGAGTCCCCGGTTGAATGTAACGAAATCGCCGGGACGCATCTGATAATTCCCTTCGGATGTTTGCACTTCCACTTCCCCTTCCAGGATATAGCATTCTTCATCGGCATCGTAAGTCCAGTCGAAACGCGACACTTCCTTTTCCCATAGGGGCCAGCTTTTTATCCGGCGTTCTTCAATTTCTTCCTTGCCGAGCTGTTCAATATTCACTTTTGCCATGAAATATTTATTCTGTTTGACAATATGCAAAGGTACATCATTCATTCTTACCATCCCCTGATCTCGTACATCTTGCCCGGCAGGCCTGTGATGGCTCCTTCAAACTCAAGTTTCAGCAGCACCCCTGCAGTTTTGGATGCCCCGAGGCCTGCGATGATCACGATATCGTCGACGGAAGCCCTGTTTTTTTCCATGATCACCGACAGCACTTTTTTTTCTTCGGGTCCATAGCGGGCAAAACGTTCGGCCAGGTTCTTCCGCCGCAGGCCTGTTTCGGCCCAGCCCATCGAATAGCGTATATCAGCTGCTGATCTGGCCAATGCCGCCACATTACGCCTGATCAGCAGGTGGCATCCATCGGAATATTCATCATTTACCCTGCCGGGAACGGCAAATACATCCCGGTTATATGAATTGGCGATGTCAGCAGTAATGATGGCACCGCCTTTTGTCGCTGATTCAACCACCAGCACGGCATCGGAAAGGCCGGCAATGATGCGGTTGCGTTTCGGGAAGTTTTCCCTGTCAGGCACTGAGCCGCTCAGGAATTCCGTGATCAGACCTCCCTGGCTGATCATGCGTGCAGCCATCCGTCTGTTCTCCCAGGGATAGATGCGGTCGAGGCCATGGGCCAGCACCCCGATTGTATGCAGATCGGCCGACAAGGCTTTTCGGTGGGCACAGGAATCAATGCCATAAGCCATACCGCTGATGATGTCGATATCGTCATTGCGAAACCCTTCGATGATCTCCTCGCACATCATACGTCCATAAGGAGTGGATTTCCGGGTGCCTACCACCGCCAGCGCCTTTTTTCCTTTCAGGCTTGCATTTCCCTTAAAATACAACATCAGCGGGCTGTCGGCGCAATGGCGTAGCCGCGAAGGATAATCATCCTCATAATAATAGAATGGAATGATCCGATTGTTGACAATAAATTTCACTTCCTTCTCAGCCCTGTCGAGCAACCCCTTAAAGCTTATGTCCTGGCTTAAAAGGCGCGCAACGCCCGGGATTTTGGCCAGGTGTGAACGTGGTTCACGGAAAACTGCCTTCGGATCGCCGCACCAGGCAATCAGCTTTTTCGCATTCACATGGCCAATATTTGGTATCAGTGTTATGGCAATGCAATAAAGTAAATTTTCATCCTTCGTTTTCATAAGCGGGTCTGGTTTCTGTTTACCTTTGTTAAGGGATACATATTTTTTACAGGCTTGATGGCATCCCCCTGTATATTAATATCCGTTTTCCGAAAATGTCGCAGTATTTTTAAAAAAAGATGCGGTAAAAAATGAAAAAAGATTTCAACATTCTTACAGGGCCGCTTGATTGGGGGCTTGGGCATGCAAGCCGTTGCGTACCCCTGATCAGGATCCTGACCGAAAAGGGTGTAAACGTGATCCCTGCCGCCTCGGGTGCCGGGGCATCTTTTCTGCAGAAGGAGTTTCCCGGGCTGGAAATACTGCCGCTCAATGAATACCGCATCACTTATCCTGCCGGGGGCAGCTTGGCATGGCATATGATGAAACAGTCGCCGGCAATCCTGCGCTCGATCCGCAAGGAACATCGTTTGCTGGACGACCTTATTGACAGGTACAGGCTTGATGCGGTGATCTCCGACAATCGTTTTGGCTTATGGTCAAAAAGGATCCCCTCCATTTATATCACGCATCAGCTTGCAGCCAGGGCACCGGCTCCGCTGTCTTTTACCGGCGGCCTGCTCTACCGCTTGCACGGCCGTTTCATCAAACATTTTGACGAATGCTGGATCCCCGACACGGAGGGGCCGTACTCGCTGGCCGGTGACCTTGCCCATCAGCGCCCTGCCCGGATCCCTGCATATTTTATCGGGCCACAGTCGAGGTTCACAAGCCGCAGGGGAAAGACATCAAAGACCTACGAGCTGACGGCCATCATCAGCGGCCCCGAACCCCAGCGAAGCATCTTTGAATCCATGGTGATCCGGCAACTCAGCGAAACCGGCATAAGGGCACTGGTTCTGCTTGGAAAACCGGGAAAGGCCATGGAGGCCGAACAGCGTGGCAACATTACCATATGCCCCCATATGGACACGGAAATGATGCAGGAAGCCATCATGTCGTCGGAACTGATCCTGTGCCGCTCAGGCTACTCAAGCATCATGGATCTGGCGGCCACAGGCAGCAGGGCTGTCCTGGTTCCCACGCCGGGGCAAACCGAACAGGAATACCTTGCCTCCTATCATATGGCCAAACGCAATTATTACAGCGTTTCGCAAAAAGAACTCAGCATCGCAAGAATATTTCAGGCAGCACGGAATTATCCCGGCATCAGGATGGAAAATGACCAGGCTGTCCTGCATCAAAGGATCGATACACTTTTACAAGGTGCTGGTTAATCTTTGGATATTCTTATATCTTTGTTGTATAAAAAAAACGCTCCCATGATCTTCAATTTCATCACCTGGAATCCTGCACCGGAAATCTTTGAACTTAACATACCCGGTCTGGGCATCATTGCGCCCCGCTGGTACGGGCTACTTTTCGCCCTTGGCTTTGTGGTTGGTTATATCATCATGCAAAAGATCTTTAAAAAAGAAGGTGTTCCGCTGAAAGTACTTGACCAGCTCGCCGTATATATGATCGTTGCGACCATCATCGGGGCCAGGCTCGGGCACATACTTTTTTACGAGCCCGCCGAATACCTGCGCAACCCCCTGGATATATTAAAGATATGGGAAGGCGGCCTGGCCAGTCACGGGGCAGGCATTGCCATCATCATCGCCATGCTGTTATTCTCGAAAAAGTATAAAAAACCATTTATCTGGATTTTCGACCGGATTTGCATCGTAGTGGCATTGGCGGGCGCATTTATCCGAACGGGCAACCTCATGAATTCGGAGATCTATGGGAATGAGACCAGCCTGCCATGGGGTTTTATTTTTGTCAGGAGCGACCCATCACTGGTCCCCAAGCATCCAACACAGATCTACGAAGCGCTCGTTTACTTCGGGATCTTTCTCTTCCTATGGTTTGTGTACCTGAAGAAGAAGGGGCATCCCAAACCCGGCTATCTCTTTGCCATGTTTATGATCCTGGTCTTCTTTTTCCGGTTCCTTATTGAGTTCATCAAAGAACCGCAGGTTGGCTTCGAACAGGATATGATGCTGAATATGGGGCAGATTCTCAGCATACCCTTTGTGCTGCTGGGTGTTGTGACCCTTTTCATCATCAATCGCAGCAAAGATCGGGGGACAGATAATCATAAAAACCGGCCCAAAACAGTCAGGAATACTGAATAAGCCCGTTAAGGCAGCATTAAACCAATGCCATACCAATAAGAGGTTTCTATCAAGGCCTGTTCAGAATTCTCTGTGCATCAGGCAGATACTGCTGGTATATTTCCTGTAATTCAGCGGCGAGTTCGTCCTGCCCGCTTGCCTCAGCCACTTCTGACATCCGTTGCATAACGGCCAGGTTCTGGCCAATTTCCGTAGCGTAATAGATACCGGCGAAAGTGGGATCGAGGGAGGTGAAATAGGCCAGTTGTTCATCGCAAACCTTCATCATCAGGCGGGTTTCTTCCACGGCCCTTTCAAGTTTTCCGGCATCATAATAGATCTCTATAAACGGCATCATGATGATGTCATAATGGATCTTGTTGTGGGGGAAGTAATGCAGGCATGTGTCCAGTATTTCGGCAGCCTGGCCGGATTTCCCTTCAAACAGCAGGCTTTGGGCAATACGCAGGAAGTTTTGTTTCAGTATCCTGGCATGCCTGTAACTTTCACGGTCAACGGTCACTGACGGGTCGTTGATGTTACCCCAGCGGAATTTATTCATCACGATATCATATGATTTCCCGGCATTCACACCGCCGAGTTGCCGGATATAGTCGCGGGCCTTCACAGGCATGAACTTGTACACATTTCCTTCGAGGTGGCAATACTCATCGATGTTAACAACCTTCTCGAGCGAACCGGGGTTGGCCAGGTATAATGGCCGTTCCCAGTTGTTGGTAGCCAGAAAATCGAGCAGCATCAGGTCATTTTTATACAAGGCATTTTGCCTGATCTCCCATTCGATATAAGGAACGATGAGGTGGGCCATTTCAGGCGGGACGATCCCGTTGTCGACACAGCGGGCCGAATCGACTGTTAACCTGACTTTCTTTGTCGGCATATAGTTGATCTTCTCGCCTGTGGTGAGCGGAAGTTTGGTCCGATCATCCTCGCTGGCAATGAAGTTGATCAGGTCTTTCAATTCCACATGATCTTTCAGTCCCCTGTCGACGTACATGATATACTGATTTCTTCCCTTTTCGTACTGATCGTGGGTTAAGGTAAGGGGGATCGGTTCGGAATCATATACCTTTCGCGCCAGCTGGTGCACATACCAGTAACCTGAGGAAAGCATATAATTTACCACCCGGATATCGGTACGAAAGCCTTCCACCTCCTGTGCGTACCATAATGGGAAAGTGTCGTTATCGCCATTGGTGATGAGCACGGCATGCGGATCGCAGGAGGCGAGGTAGTTCATCCCGAAATCGCGGGCGGCATATTTGCCTGAGCGGTCGTGATCGTCCCATCCCTCCCGGGCCATAATCCCCGGCACCAGTAGCAGGCAGACAAGGGTTACCCCTATAGGAATGTTTTTATTTTCGCCCAGGTATTTTTTCAGCCAATGGCTAATGCCCATCACCCCGAGACCAATCCACATGGCAAAGGCATAGAAGGATCCCGCATAGGCATAATCCCTTTCCCTGGGCTGATAAGGATATTGATTCAGGTATAATACAATGGCGATGCCGGTCATGAGAAACAACAAAGCCACCACCAGCGTATCGCGCCTGTTAGTCTGAAAATGGAAGATCAGCCCGGCAAGCCCCAGGAGCAGTGGCAGAAAGTAGAATTTATTACGGGCGGGACTGTCAAGGCTGGCCGGCAGGTCTTTCTGGCTGCCCAGGCGGGCATTATCGATAAAGGGGATTCCGCTCAGCCAGTTTCCGTCGACCGGACCGGGCTGGGCTTCAATATCATTCTGTCTTCCGACAAAATTCCACATAAAATAGCGCAGATACATATGCCCGATCTGATAATCAAGGAAGAAGGAAAGATTATCACCGAATGAAGGCCTTTTCAGGGGTTCCCCGTCTACATTTATGATAGTGGCATTATTCGTATAGCGGTTATACATCCGCTTGTGTTCGGGTTTCTGGTTGCTCCACATCCTCGGGAAAATGGTCATGAACCGCTTGTCGTAGATGGGCTTGGTGCCGCGCCGGTAATCTGTGATCACATACTTACCCGCATCCCGGTCCTTGATGTAGAGCGGGCTACCGTCGCCGTAGTCAACAATGGGAGCCGTGTAATACTGACCGTACAGCTTGGGCCAGTCGCCATATTGTTCTCTGTTCAGGTAAGAAAGCAGCGAGATGGCATCTTCGGGGCTGTTTTCATCAATGGGAGTATTTTCATTCGAGCGGATGATGAGCATGAAGAAAGAAGAATATCCGATGAGAATAAAAAGAAAAGAGAGGATGATGGTGTTCAGGAGCACCCGCCTGTACTGATGGGTGATCCATAATCCAAAAACGATCAGGGCAATCAGCAGGATAAAATATACCAGGGTACCGGAATTGAACGGAAAGCCCATGCCATTGACAAAGAAAAGCTCAAATGCCGTAGAAAGGCTTACAATGCCCGGGATGATAACATTCATGATAAAAACGAGCAGCAGCCCGGAAATGACAAAGGTGAGGATGATGCCGCGGGTGCCGGCCTTGTATTTTTTGAAGTAGTAGACAAAGGCGATGGCCGGTATGGCCAGCAGGTTAAGCATGTGCACCCCGATTGAAAGGCCGATGAGGAAAGCGATAAGGATGATCCAGCGCAAGGCGTGTTCCTGACTGGCAACCCTTTCCCAGCGAAGGATGGCCCAGAAAGTGATGGCTGTAAAGAATGAAGACATGGCGTACACCTCTCCTTCGACGGCAGAGAACCAGAACGAATCGGTAAATGTATAAGCCAGGGCGCCGACAAGGCCGCTACCCAGGACGGCAAACATCTTGTTTGCACGCAACTCCTCTCCGGATACCAGCTTGCGTGCCAGCATGGTAATGGTCCAGAAAAGAAACATTATTGTGAGGCTGCTGCAGAGCGCCGACATTACATTGACCATCAGAGCCACGTGTGCAGTGCTGCCAAACGCAAACAAGGAAAAAAACCTTCCGATCATCTGAAAGAGCGGCGCCCCCGGCGGGTGGCCAACCTGCAGCTTGTAGGCCGTTGCAATATACTCACCGCAATCCCACCAGCTTGTAGTAGGTTCAAGGGTAAGGAAATAAACCAGGGTTGCGATGAGAAACACCCCAAATCCCAGATACATGTTTAGTTTATTATATTGCTTTTCCATGCGCAGGTTTCTTAAAGAGTTTAATTGCCACAGCGAAAATAGGAAATTTGCCCCATTGCATTCCCTGCCAGCCGGTAAATAATATTTTTTAAGCGCGGCAACGGAAAAAAAATTGCCCGAAAGTCCTGTTTTTGAATAAAAAAGGGCTGGATTTTTTTAGAATTAATAATTTTTATACCTTTGCAGTCCGAAAATCGTAAGGACGGTTTTATTGTCCGATGGTGTAACTGGCAACACGTCTGATTTTGGTTCAGAAGAGTCCAGGTTCGAGCCCTGGTCGGACAACCAACGGAAGAAGGTAATTTGAGAGGGGACGATGTCCCCTCTTTTGTTGATGAAAAATGATAAAGGAAAGGTACATACGCGAACTGGCCCAGCAGCAGCTTGAAGGCACGGATATGTTCGTCGTACGGGTGATTGTAAAGCCGGGCAACCGGATACAGCTGATCCTTGATGGCGACCGGGACCTGCGCATTGAAGACTGTATGCAGATCAGCAGGTTCATCGAAGGCAAGCTTGATCGCGACAGCGAGGATTTTGAGCTCACGGTATCCTCAGCCGGGCTCGACCAGCCTTTCAGCATGATCAGGCAGTACAGGAAATACCTTAACCGGGAAGTGGAGATACTAATGCATGAGGGCAGCAGGTTTTCAGCAACCCTCAAAGATGTTACAGATCAAGAAATTGCGTTTATCAGGCATACAAAAAAAGGTGTAAAGAACCCAAAACAGGAGGAAAGCGAGCAACGTTTGCCTTTCAGTGAAATAAAAGAAACCAGGCCGGCCATCGTATTTAAAAAATAAACCGGCAGAAAAAATCGGAACAATGGACAATATCAATTTGGTAGAAACTTTTTCGGAATTCAAGGAATTCAAGAACATCGACAGGGAGATGCTCATGGTGATCCTCGAAGATATTTTCCGCGGGATGCTGGGGAAAAAATTCGGGACCGATGAAAATTTTGACATCATTGTGAACGTCGATAAGGGCGACCTCGAAATATGGAGGAACAGGCTGATCGTTGAAGATGCCGAACTTGAGGATGATAATACCCAAATCGCCCTTTCGGAAGCCATCAAGATCGAACCCGACTTTGAGGTGGGTGAAGAAGTTTCGGAAGAGATGAAACTGGGCGACTTTGGAAGAAGGGAGATCCTTTCAATCCGACAACTGCTGACGGCCAAGATCCAGGAATATGAAAAAGACACCGTTTACCAGAAGTACAAGGAAAAGATCGGCGAGATCATTACCGGTGAAGTATACCAGGTATGGAAAAAAGAAATCCTCGTACTGGATGATGAATACATTGAACTAACCCTCCCCAAGTCGGAACAGATCCCCTCCGACTTTTACCGCAAGGGCGACACCATCAGGGCTGTCGTATCAAAAGTGGAGATGCGGGGCGGTTCTCCTACCATTATCCTTTCGCGCACATCTCCTGTCTTCCTCGAACGCCTGTTCGAATCGGAAGTCCCGGAAGTTTATGACGGGCTGATCACCATTAAAAACATTGTGCGGGTTCCCGGCGAACGGGCCAAGATTGCTGTTGAATCATACGACGACCGCATCGACCCCGTCGGCGCATGCGTGGGCATGAAAGGTTCACGTATCCATGGCATTGTGCGCGAACTAAAGAATGAGAATATCGATGTGATCAACTATACCGCCAACCCAACCCTGTTCATCAGCAGGGCGCTGAGCCCGGCCAAGATCTCTTCGATCAACATCGACGAAAAAAATAATAGAGCCGAAGTGTATATGAAACCCGATCAGGTATCGCTTGCCATTGGCAAAGGAGGCTATAACATCCGCCTTGCCGGGAAACTGACAGGTTATGAGATAGACGTTTACCGCGACACCGACACCGACATGGAGGATGTTGATCTTGTTGAATTTACCGATGAAATTGATAGCTGGATCATTGAAGAACTGAAAAGCATCGGCTGCGATACTGCCAAAAGCGTGCTGGAACTGAAACCGGAAGAACTTGTCAAACGCACCGACCTCGAAGCGGAAACCATCAACGAGGTGATCAGGATACTGAAAGCCGAATTTGAATAAAAATATTACTTTTATCAGCTTAATTGCTTGAAAAATTAGAGGGAATAAAATACTGGAGTCAATAGTATGACGGAAACATCAAAAGCCACAAGATTAAGTAAGGCTGCACGCGAATTCAATGTGAGCATCCACAGGATCGTTGAATTCCTTGCAAAGAAAGGCATTGAGATCATCGAAAACCCGAACACGAAGATCAGTGGCGAAGAATATGATCTGCTTGTACAGGAATTCCAGTCGGAAAAAGCCGTCAAGGAAGAGTCCAAAAAAATGGAGATCGACACCAGCCGTCATACCACCATAGACCTTCAGGACAGGAAAAGCCAATCACACAGGGAAGAGCCAGATTATGAAGAGGATATCATCATTAAGCGCAGCACCATCGACACCGATATTCCGCCAAAAATCACTCCCCCGAAAGAGAAAGCACCCGCACCCCCCCCTGCTGCAAAGAAGGAAGAAGCTATAGAAAAAAAGGAAGAACAACCTGCCGCGGAAACCGAAGAAAAGAAAGAAGAAAAAGGCAAGATCAAGGTACTCGACAAAATCGACCTGGACTCGATTAACCAGAAAACACGGCCGGCTAAAAAGAAGAAGGAAGACAGGAAAAAAGAAACTGAGGAAAAGCAAACAGAAAAACCGGCTGACAAGGATGAACAGCCTGCCGGCGTAAAAACGGCTGAAGCAGAAAAGGAAATTCCGGTGAAAAAGGAGGAAGAGAAAAAAGAAGCTGAAACACCGGAAGCAAAGGAAAAACCCGAAGAAAAGCCCGAAGAAAAGTCCGAAGAAAAGCCCAAAAGGGATGATAACTTTATTGAAACCAAAGTGACCAAACTTGAAGGCCTGAAGATCCTTGACAAGATCGATCTGAAGGAATTCGAGAAGAAGCCGGTGGCTTCATCCAAGGACGACAAGGTTTCGCACAAGAAAAAACGCAGGCGCATTCCCACGCCCAAACAGGTAACGGAACATGGTGGCAAGCGCACTGATGAAAAGGGAAAAGGGCGCGGCAGGCGAAAGAAAGATGTGGTAAGGCCTGAAGTTAGCGAAGAGGAAATCCAGAAACAGATCAGGGAAACCATGGCCAGACTGGCCCCCACCGGTAAGTCGAAAGGCGCAAAATACAGGAAACTGAAACGTGCTGCCGCCAGCCACCAGATAGAAGAGGAACAGAAACAGATTGAGGCCGAAAAGAAGGTACTGAAGCTAACCGAATTTGTTACGGTAAGCGACCTGGCTAACATGATGAATGTTAATCCGACCGAAGTTATTTCGGCTTGTATGACCCTGGGCTTGCTGGTTTCCATTAACCAGCGGCTCGATGCGGAAACATTGAACCTCGTGGCCGAAGAATTTGGCTATTCGGTGCAGTTTGTGAGCGTGGAAGTACAGGAAGCCATCGGTGTAACCGAAGAAATTGATGAGGAATCCACGCTTGAACCACGTGCCCCCATCGTAACGGTGATGGGCCATGTTGACCATGGAAAGACCAAACTTCTCGACCATATACGTAAGGCAAATGTGGTAGCCGGCGAAGCGGGTGGGATCACTCAGCATATTGGCGCCTATGAAGTAACCCTTGAAGATGGCAAGAAGATCACTTTCCTTGATACGCCCGGTCATGAGGCCTTCACGGCGATGCGTGCCAGGGGCGCCAAGGTCACCGATGTGGCGATCATTATCATTGCCGCCGACGACAGCGTGATGCCCCAGACCAAGGAAGCCATTAACCACGCGCAGGCTGCAGGCGTACCCATTGTGTTTGCCATAAACAAGATCGATAAGGCCAATTCCAATCCCGACAGGATCAGGCAGCAACTTTCGGAGATGAACATCCTGGTTGAAGAATGGGGCGGCAAATACCAGAGTCAGGAGATATCAGCCAAGGAAGGCGTTAACGTAGAAGAACTACTTGAAAAGGTACTGCTCGAAGCCGAAATGCTCGACCTTAAGGCCAACCCCAATAAAAAAGCTGTCGGCACCGTGATCGAATCATCGCTCGACAAGGGCAGGGGTTATCTCACCAACGTGCTCATACAAAGCGGAACCCTTCACGTGGGCGACATCGTCCTTTCGGGTGCCTACCATGGCAAGGTCAGGGCAATGTACAATGAACGCAGCCAGGCGCTCAAAGAGGCAGGCCCTTCCTCGCCCGTACTGATGCTGGGGCTGAACGGAGCACCGCAAGCCGGCGACAGCTTCAACGTGATGAAAGACGAGCGCGAAGCAAAGAGCATTGCCAATAAACGCGAACAATTACAACGCGAACAGGGCTTACGGACACAGAAACACATCACCCTTGATGAGATCGGGCGCAGGATCGCCATCGGCGATTTCAAGGAACTCAACCTGATCGTAAAGGGCGACGTGGACGGATCGGTCGAAGCCCTGTCCGACAGCCTCATGCGACTTTCGACCGAAGAAGTGCAGGTTAACGTGATCCTGAAAGGCGTTGGCGCCGTAACCGAAACTGATGTCATGCTTGCCTCTGCATCCAACGCCATCATTTTGGGGTTCCAGGTACGGCCGCAGCCAAGCGCCAGGAAACTCGCCGAACAGGAACAGATCGACATTCGCCTGTACAGCATCATTTACCAGGCCATTGAAGAGATCAAAGCTGCCATCGAAGGCATGCTTTCGCCCGACATCGAGGAAAAGATCACCAGCAACGTGGAGGTAAGGGAAGTTTTCAAAATTACCAAAGTCGGTACCGTTGCCGGTTGCATGGTGCTCGACGGAAAGATCACACGCCATTCAAAGATCAGGGTGATACGCGATGGCATCGTGGTATATACCGGACTTCTCGGATCACTGAAACGTTTTAAGGAAGATGCCAAAGAAGTTTCGGCCGGTTATGAATGCGGACTCAATATAGTAAACTTCAACGACATCAAGGTTGGCGACATCATCGAAAGCTACGAAGAAGTGGAGGTTAAAAGGAAACTCTGATCAGGCAAACACTGATCATACTGTCTGTTTGTCTTTAATCAAATCCCATCAGCGGCTGAAGTTCCTGAACAGTGTCTGATCACGGTCGGGCCCTACCGAAACGATCCCGATGGGAACCCCGGTCTTTTCTTCCAGGAATTCGATATATTCATCCAGTGCAGCAGGTATTCGGGCTGCATCCGAAAGATTTTCCAGTTGCTGTTCCCAGCCCCGTAAACCCGCATAAACCGGGTTTATCTCAAGCGCTGTCATATCATAAGGGACTTCTGCACTTTTTAACCCCTGAATATCATATTCGTTACAGACATTGATAACAGAAAAAGGGCTCAGCACATCCGTTTTCATCATAAACAACTTGCTTACCCCGCTAAGCATGATGGCATAGTTCAGGGCCACCAGGTCGAGCCATCCACAGCGGCGCGGACGGCCGGTTGTAGAGCCGAACTCACGGCCCGTTTCACGAAGCAGTTCCCCGGTCTCATCAAAAAGTTCAGTTGGAAAAGGGCCGCTGCCAACCCGGGTGCAATATGCCTTAAATACGCCAAACACCTCCCCGATACTGGCAGGGGGCACGCCCAGGCCTGAACATACACCAGCACAAACCGTATTTGATGAGGTGACAAAGGGGTAAGTGCCAAAGTCGATATCGAGCATTGACCCCTGCGCCCCCTCGGCAAGTACCTTTTCGCCCCCGGCAAGCGCCCGGTTGATAAAGTATTCACTGTTTACCATTTTAATATCCCTGAACACCGCAAGTGCCTCAAACCATGCCGATTCATAATCGGAAAATGACAAGCTGTCGAATTCAAAATCATTCTTGCGAAAACCAAGTGCGGCAACGGCCCGCAAATGCGCTTCACGCATGGTATCATATTTATGGCCGAACTGGCTGGTGCCGATATCACCGGTACGCAGGCCAAGGCGGGCCACCTTATCGGTATAGGCCGGACCGATGCCCTTCAGCGTGGAGCCAATTTTGCCCTGACCTTTGGCCCGCTCGTTGGCAGCGTCCATCAGCCGGTGGGCAGGAGTGATCAGGTGGGCCTTGCGGGATATGTACAGTCGCTCAGCGGCAGGAATGTTGTTTTCAGCAAGTTTTTCAATCTCTTTCCTGAAGATAAAAGGATCGAGGATGACACCGTTTCCAATAAGATTCCTGGCCTTTTCAGAAAAGATCCCGGAAGGAATGGTATGGAGAATGAATTTATGCCCCCCGAAGATAATGGTGTGCCCGGCATTCGGGCCACCCTGGAAGCGTGCAATAATATCGTAGCCGGGGGTGAGCACGTCCACAATCTTTCCCTTCCCTTCGTCACCCCACTGGAGACCAAGCAAAACATCAACTTTCATGGATAAATTATTTCTTTTTGGTGCGTCCGTAAAAAGTGAGCGAGTGATGTGTAACCTCAACATTCAGGGTCTTTTCGACATACTCCCTGATATCGTTGATGCGCGGATCGGAGAACTCAATCACCTGCCCTTTGTCAATATCAATAAAATGATCGTGCTTTTTGAATTTGTAAGAACGCTCAAACTGTGCACAGTTATTTCCAAACTGGTGCTTGGTCACAAGATTGCAGTCGAGCAAAAGTTCGATGGTATTGTAAAGTGTGGCACGGCTGACACGGTATTTGTTGTTCTTCATCCTGATATACAGTGTTTCAATATCGAAATGCCCTTCCGTTGCATAGATTTCTTTCAGAATGGTATATCTTTCAGGTGTTTTCCTGTGTCCGCGCTGTTCCAGAAAGTCAGTAAATATCTTTTTGACTTGCTCCAGGGTATCCTTGTTCTTGTCTGTCATTGAAGTGCCTGTTAAACAATGGTCAAATTTAAAAAAAATATCTATTGTAATTTGGTATAAATAAAAATAATTTCCTGAAATCCCGATATTGTTGCGGAATAAGTGACTGGAACAGGAGCCTGATCGGTCTGCGCATGGATACAAAATACAGAGGTCAGGCCCTGCTGCGGTCGATACGGCTTACATGCTGGATCTCCGGGATCTCTTTGAGGCTGCTGATGAGTTGTTCGAGTATCTCGGTACTCTGGATGTACAGCATCACCGAGGCATCGGTCAGGCCATCATGGGTGTTAAGGTTGAATGAACGGATACTGAGCCCGTGTTTATCGGAGATGATCTCTGATATCTGCTTAACCAGACCTTTCTTATCCACCCCCTTGAACATGATCCCGGTAAGGAATCCGATGGATTCGTTGGTTCGCCACTTTGCCTTGATGATCTGGTTGCCTTGGCTTGACATCAGTTTGATCCCATTCGGACAGTTGGTGCGGTGTATCATGATCTTCCCCCTGCTGGTCATGAATCCAACCACATCATCGCCTGGAATCGGGTTGCAGCATTTCGAAATGCTATAGCGTATATCGCTGATATCATCGCTCAATACCAGCGACTCGGGTTTTTCCTTCAGTTGTTCATCCAAATGGGTTTCGCTTGTCTTCTGGGATTTCGACCTGCTGAACGGCCTGCTGATAAACCTAAGCCAGGTTCCCTTATCGGTAAGCTGTGTAAAGGCCTTCACCTTCTGCGACGGGATGTTGCCTTTAACGAGGTCGTAATACATTTTGTTCTGCGAATTATAGCCAATATATTCCATAAAGCGATTGGCAACGCCTTCAGAAAATTCAACTTTTTGCTGCTTGAGTAATTCATGGAGGCGCTCCCGCCCGGCATCCGCATGTTTACGGTATTCCTCCTTGAGTGCGGCAGTGATCCTGTGGCGGGCCCTGGCCGTAATGACAAAGTCGAGCCAGTTTTCGCGCGGGAATTGTTTCTGAGAGATGATCACCTCCACCTGGTCGCCGCTTACCAGTTTATGGTTCAACGGCACCAGTGCATGATTTACTTTTGCGCCGATGGCCTGATTACCTATTTGAGAGTGGATGTTATAGGCAAAATCAAGCACGGTGGCATTGACAGGAAGGCTTTTCAGGTCACCCTGAGGTGTATAAACGAATATCTCATCCGAAAATAGGGTCAGCTTAAAATCATCGACAAAATCGATGGCATCCAGGTTTTCGCCCTTCAGCAATTCCCTGATCCTGTTCAGCCATTCGTCAAGGCCCGAGTCGCGGTCGGTACCGTTTTTATATTTCCAGTGAGCAGCATATCCCTTCTCGGCAATCTCATCCATCCGCCTGGAACGTATCTGCACCTCCACCCATTTTCCTGAGTGGCTCATCACGGTTGTATGGAGGGCTTCATAGCCATTGGCTTTCGGAAGGGAAATCCAGTCGCGCAGGCGGTTCTGGTTAGGCCTGTAATGGTCGGTAATGACGGAATATACGCGCCAGCATTCTTCCTTTTCCCTGTTAACCGGGGTTTCGATGATGATACGGATGGCGAAGATGTCGAAGACATCTTCAAAAGGGATCCCGTTCTTTTTCATTTTATCCCAAATGGAATAGATTGACTTTTCCCGGTCGATGATGCTGAAGTCAATGCCTTTTCCGGCAAGATCCTTTTTGATGGGATAGATAAACTTATTGATAAAGCGTTTACGTTCAGGTCGCGATTCTTCGAGTTTTTCTGAAATGGTCAGGTATATCTCCGGCTCAAGATATTTCATGGCCAGGTCTTCAAGCTCACTCTTGATGGCATACAACCCCAGCCGGTGTGCCAGCGGGGCAAACATGTACAATGTTTCCGAAGCGATCTTAAGTTGTTTATCGGCAGGCATGGAATCGAGGGTACGCATATTATTGAGCCGGTCGGCCAGCTTGATCAGGATCACCCTGACATCGGCCGAAAGGGTCATCAGCATTTTCCTGAAATTCTCGGCCTGTTGTGAAGATGAAGGATGGTCAAAGATCTCTTCGATCTTGGTCAGGCCATCAATGATCCCTGTAACGGTATCGCCAAACTGTACCCTGATATCGGCCAGGGTATATTCCGAATCCTCCACTACATCGTGCAGCAGGGCGCAAACGACGGAAGTGGTGCCAAGCCCGATCTCCCCTGCTGCAATGCGGGCAACTTCAATGGGATGATAGATGTATGGCTCGCCCGACTTGCGACGCATGTTTTTATGTGCATCCACAGCCAGGTTGAAGGCTTTCCTGATCAGTTTCCTGTCTTCAGGCTTACCCCGCTTGGACCATACCCTTAACAGGTTACGGTAGCGGTTAAGAATTTCCGAG
>CAYOLA010000066.1:0-7926 GCA_964404735.1 uncultured Bacteroidales bacterium | reverse complement strand
GGCCCTGTTGTCGATGAGGGTTTTATACTGCTCCCGCGATCCCTTGTCCAAAAAGCTGATGTCGATCTGAGCCGTCCATTGCGGGATGGCATTTTCCATTTTTTTAAAGATGTTTTCCTGCTGCCTGGCGGCCAGATGGGAATTGTCCATGGCCTTGACAAAATCCGGCTTTATCAGTCTGTTTTTTTTCCCGTTCAGCGTCAGCGCCAGTTCTTCATCATCGGCCGGATTTACCAGGACCGTGTTTACCAGGTCGTAGGCCGGCGACAAGGTCATGCCCAGGCCGGGCTGATCCAGCAGGGAGAAATTCTTCAAATGCATGTCGGCATTGCCGGTCAGGAATGAAAAAAGCAGCAATTCAAAGAAATTGACCACATCCAGGCCGGGGGTTGCCGAGTATCTGAGGATGGCTCTGGCGATTTGCTCGTAGCTGCCGTGGTACTTGTCTTCGGTCAGCCTGCCGGTTAGCTGGCACATATCCTCCATGGCCAGTTTGTCTTTACGGGTACGGTCCATCCGTTTGGTCAGGTAGGCAAGACTGCCCGGCTTCAGCCTGATCAGGCAGTGAGGCGCTGTCCTTATTCCGGCCAGCCCGGCCAGGTGCATGGTCAGGTCTTCCACCTCGGGCAATTGCGGGTACAGGGCGGTGGGAGGTTTTAAAACATATCCTCCCCATAAGCCGACGATGGTAAACCTTCTTTCTTTGTTCTCCTTATTTCTCCCTGAGATGTGCAGCGACAATTTCGGCTGTACGCCGGTGAGGGCTGTCCTGCTTTGAACCACCTCCATGGCCAGGGCTTCCAGGTCGGTTTCCGACCAGGGCATGGCGGGGGGAACGGGCTGGTCGAACATCTTCCTCGCGCAGGACACATGGAAATCCTCCTCCTCATTTCCTGTCAGGGGCCGGTAACAATACAGGCATCTTCTCATGGCTCTTCCTCCTTGATTTCCTCTATACTCACTGCCCCGATGCAATCCCTGCAGCAGGCCAGCAGCAGCCCCATGCGGTCCCTGGGATTCAGCTTCCAGTTCTTTGCAACGATATCCAGCAGCCAGCCCTCGGGTATCAGCCCGTCGAAGAAAGGGAACAGCACGGCTGAAACATAGGGTGCTTCCCTTACCGGCAGGGTCAGGCTTACCGGTCTTGCATCCGCCTGCACTGCATAGGCTTTGTCATATAAGAAGTGGTAACCATGCTCATCCTGGGTGAGGCGGCCGGCAACCTGGTCCTTTATTTTAATGAGTGCTTGTCGCATCTTGTTTTATTCAGGCCTGGGAGTAGTATTCCGGGAAGCGGGGATCAGACTCTGTGTCATTCTTCATGGGAACAGGTCCTGCCTCGTATCCGAAAAGTTGCAGCACCTGGTTAACCTTGTCGAGCCGCAGGCTCTGCTTGCCCTGTTCCAGTTCGCGGACGAAACGCAGTCCTACACCGGCTTTTCCGGCCAGCTCCGGCTGTGTCAGCCGCACTGATTTTCGTTTCTCTTTTACAAAGGTTGCAAAATCCATATTATACCTTTTAGGGTGCAAATATAATCAATATTTTTGCTTTTTGTACCTTTTCGGGAGTAATTGTGTCATATTTTTCATATTTATACCCTTTCGGGTGAGAATAACGGCAGGAAGTGACAAAAAATACCCTTTCGGGTATAGAAATGGCAGATACCGGCTCCTGATTCCCGGTTCCCGGGATCGCTGATCCACGAAAGACAATGAAATCAAAGATTTCTGGTTTTTCGGGACATCAGAAATCCCACTTTATCCTCGCAAAAGCCAGCTTTCCGTAGTTCCCGAACTCGGTGCCGTCCTCTCCGAAGAAAAGCTGGGCGGTGAGGAGGAAGCTGATGTTGCCGGTGAGGGAGATGTCGGCGGTGGGGCCGGCGAAGACCGAGTGGTCGGTGGGGTTAAAGATGGCGGCCATACTCAGGTTCACCAGGGGTGTGAGGGGGTAGCTTGCGTTGCCGAACAATGACCAGCGGGCGAGCGTGAAGCTTTTGGCCGACACTTCCCTGCTCACGAACAGCGCCGTGCCCATGCCGGCGGGGCCGCTGGTGCCGGCGCTGTTATAAAGCCCTTCGAACTGCAGCATCAGGCTGTTGCCAAAGGTGTAGTTCGCACCCATCGAGCCGGTGAAGCTGCCGCTGCTGTCGGCAAAACTTTCTCCTGGCTGGAAATAGCTCATTTCCCCGCTGAAGCCGGCCCCTCCGATCTGCCCCGACCATCCGGCACCCAGTAAATAGTCGCCTGCCATATATCCGCCAAGGAACTGGAAGTCGTAGCCCCTGCTGTTGAAGCGGTACATGGCGGCCATGGTCATCCGCCCCTTGTGGTCGAGCTTCAGGGCCGCCTCCGCCGATGATGTAGCTGATGTGTAATACTGCAGATGGATCGCGTCGCAGCCGGGCCGTTCCACATAGTCGAAGTCGAAATAGTCGAAGGTATTGAAGATGTCGTTGGGGTTCCACACGCTGTTGATGCCCCAGTTGATGCGCTGTCGCCCCAGTGTGGCCCTGAAGCCGCCCGCGGTATAGGTAATGAGTGCACGGTCGAAGTTGGCGGTCATAAAGTATGAGGTGTCTTTTGCCACCAGCCGCGTCATGTCGAGGTAGCCGGGGTCGGACACTGCCATATCGGCCATGAAGGGGTAATACAGCTGCGGCATCATGCCAAAGCTGAAGTTGTTGCGCATGCCGAGGTGCAGCGAGAATGCCGGTGAGGGATACCAGCGCAGGTCGAGGCGGTTCCTGATCTGGTTCATGCTTTGCCAGCGGCTGCTGCCGTCGGGTATCCAAAGGGTTTGCATGTCCTGCAGGTGGCCGTTCAGGCTGTAGTTTCGCTGGTCTGCTTGCGCCTGCAGGGCTGTGTTCGGTGCCGGCAGCATGAGCTGCAGCAGCAGCAAAAGGGCTATTTCTGTGTGTTTGCGCGTAAGCATTCCGGTATCATTGCCTGTTTTCGTCGGAGGCCACCCGGCCGTCTTCGATGGTGATCACCCTGCGGGCCTTTTCCACAACGCGCTGGTCGTGGGTGCTGAAGATAAAGGTTACCTTCCGGCTTGCATTCATTTCCTGCATAAGGTCAAGCAACTCCGCCGTGGAGGCCGAGTCGAGGTTGGCAGTGGGTTCGTCGGCCAGGATGAACCTTGGTTCCGAAGCCAGAGCCCTGGCTACGGCCACCCGTTGCTGCTGTCCGCCCGAAAGCTTAGCCGGTCGCTGCCCCGCCTTTTCGGCAATGCCAACCGCATCGAGCAATTCCATGGCACGTTGCTGCCTGCGCCGCTTTGGCACCCCCTGCAACTGCATGATAAAGGCAACGTTTTCGATGGCGGTGAGCACGGGGATCAGGTTATAGGCCTGGAACACAAAACCAATATTGTGCAGCCTGAAGTCGATCAGGCTGCGTGAGCCCAGCCGGCCGATGCCGGTTCCGTTGATGTTTACCTCGCCCCGTGTGGGCTTGTCGAGGCCGCCGATGATATTCAGCAGGGTGGTCTTGCCCGAGCCCGAAGGCCCTACAATGGCCGTAAACTCTCCTTCGCCGATGAGCAGGTCGATGCCGTTCAACGCATGGACCGGCACCCCGGTTTCGTCATAGGTCTTGTGCAGGTCCTTGATCTGTATTATTGACATAGCTATGTTGATGATGGTTTACTGTTACTGATTGTTTTCCTTTCTCCTTGATCATTCATAAATCCATATATTCCTTCATTCGTTCAATCATCTTTCCTCCCCGTTTCACATCTCTTCCCTGATGGCATCGGCCGGCTGCAGCTTCAGTGCTTTTCTGGCAGGCCACAGCGATGCCAGCATCGCCGCCATGATGACCATGATGCCGATATAAATGTAAAAGCTGTTCTCCACAAAGGGGTAAACATGGGCGCTGTATCCCATCGATTCCATCCCTTCGGCCCAGGCGGCAAAGTTGATCCCCCGGCGGGCGGTGAGCGCTATGGTCAGCGCCGAGACCAGTATCCCCGCCAGGGCACCGGTCACCGACATGAACACGGTTTCGAGCATGATCATCAGAAATACGCGCCGGCGGTTCATTCCGATGGCCATCAGCATGCCGAGTTCATGGATCCGCTCCATGATCACCATCAGCATGGTGTTTACTATGCCAAAAGCCAGTGCCAGCAGGATGATGAGCACCAGTATGTATGAAAACTGGTTCATCATGGCAACCATGGCCAGCAGGGTTGGTTCCAGGTCTTTCCACGACCTTACCGAAAGCCGTTCACCGTGAAAGGCTTCGCGTAGCGGAACTGTTACGGCCGTCGTATCGGAATCCTGCCCCACCCTGATGGCGATTTCGGTAACGATGGCGCTGTCGGGCGAGACCATGCCGAGAAGATCCCCGGCCATGACAAACACATTCATTTCGTCGAACAGCTCATTGGATGTCTTGTAGATCCCTTCGATCCTGAACAGCGCCTGTGCCGTTTCACCGCTGAGGGCGGTCGTGGTAAGCACTACCTTTTTTCCGGCCCCGGCATGCAGTTCGTGGGCAAGCTTTCGTGAGATAAGGATGGAGGGGATGCGCGAAGGGGTCGTAAAATAGCTTCCCGTGTCGAGCGTTTGGGATATCCTTGTTACGGTTTTTTCCTTTTCGGGAATGATGCCGTTGATCATGACCCCGTTGCCGGCGTGTGCCGTGCTGATCATGCCCGTTGCCTTCACCCGCGGGCACCATGCACGGATGGCCGGCAATTCATTAAGGATACCCTTGATGCTGTCGTAATCGCCGATATTGTATAATACCGATTCATCTTCCAGAAACCCGGGATCATGCAATTGTATATCCGAGATCTCATAATTGATCACGGCATCAACTTTTTGCTTCATGAGCCCCTTGGTAAGGGCGATCATGAAGACGCATCCGTACAGGCCGGTGGCAATGGCCAGCACCACCACCATGCTGCGGGTCTTGTTGCGCCAGACGTTTCGCCATGCTATAGACCAGATCATATCCCCTTTGTTTTATCGTCTTGTTATGGTTTTGTTATCCATGCCTGTGTTCGGTTCTTGTTAGTGCCCCCTGATGGCTTTCAGGATGTTAAAGCGCAAGACCAGCAGGGTGGGGTACAGGGATGAAATGAGCGTGATGGCCAGTATCACCAGTCCCTGCCGGCAAAAGAGTTGGGGGTCGAGAGAAAAGGGCAGGACGGGATCGGCATTGAATTCCATCATGGCCCTGGCTGCCTCGCCGGTTAGTTTGATCGGATTATGATGAAGGATGAGCAGGACCGGCATGGCCAGGGCTGTTCCCGCCACGATGCCGGTGAGCCCGATGTAAACGGTTTCGATGAACAGGATCAGGGCCAGTTTCAGGCGTTGCATGCCCACCGCAACCATGATGCCGAGTTCCCTTTTCCGTTCCACGGTCATCATCAGCAGGGTGCCGAAAATGCCGAAGCCTACCACGAGGTAAAGAATGCCAAGCATGAACATACCGCTGATGTTGTCGCTTTCGATGCTCTGCACCAGTTCCCGGTTCATTTCTTTCCAGCTCATGATCTCATACCGGCTGCCGGTCTTTTCCCTGATGGCAATCATATCTTTTTCAAGCCTGCGTGTGTCGTGCAGCATCACCGAGATGGATGTGAGCCTGTCCGGTGCACCGTAAAATTCCTGTGCAGCCTGCAGGTCCATGTATAGCAATTTGTTGTTCATGACGGGGGAGGGGAAGCTGATGATGCCTCTTACCGGAAAGATGCCGGCGGCTGTAACGCCATGATAGCCCTGGCTGATCAGCGTGATGGTGTCGCCAACTTTCAGTTTGAGGAATTCGGCAAGCTTTATGGTCAGCAGTACGCCCTCGTCTCCCTGCCTGAGATAAACGCCCTCCAAAACCCGCTTCGACAAGCCGCTGGCCCGGTCTTCGCTGAGCGGATCGGTACCGATCACCACCACGCCCTTGGAAAAGATACCTGAGGAGCCCAGGGCAAATGATTCAAGGCGCGGTACGGCAATGGAAACATTCGGGAGTCCGGCAATGCCGGCGGTAATGCCGGCTGTATCGGCCATGGTATTGTTAATGGTCTTTTCTTCCCAGTAACCGGCTTCATGTAACTGCAGGTAACCGGTGGTGTTCCTGATGGTATTGCGCTCCATGCTTTCGTAAGTGCCCAGTTGCATCGAACGCATGAGGAGGGCCAGAAACACGGCAAAAAGAATGGAAGCCATGGTGATGAGGGTCCTGCGTTTGTTCCGCCAGAGGTTGCGCCAGGCAATTTTCAGATATTCTTTCATGATTTTCGGCTTTCGGGCTTTACCGCACTGTTTTCATGTTCTGCTGCGAGAAGAATGACTCCCCGATGCTGATGTTGTATTCAGTATCCAGCACCTCAATGATGGTTTGCCTGCCGGGCTCATCCACGGGACTCATGGTCATTTTCGAAGGGAGCCTGCGGTCGCTGAACTGCCTGATGTCGGAACATTCCTGCCTGTTGACCAGCCTGCCGTCCTCATCGTAAAATTCAAGTTTCAACTCAAAATAATCTTCCTTGCTGATCCAAACCATCACCTTGCCCCAAACCACCGGGGCATCGGGTTTCGGCACCAGCTCAATGATATGACAGTCCATGCCCTGCAAGGTTTCGCTTCCCGCCAGGCTGTGCGTGTATTCGTTTACATAGGAATTCATCTTCACCAGGTCGTCGTTGGTGAAATCGGAACCCAGCCACGACTGGCTCATCATCGAGGGCGGGATCTTGATCATCCTGTTAATGGAAGGCATCCAGTTCCACATATCGGTATGCCGCTTCAGGAAAGTTTGTCCCTTTTCCTTTGCCGGGGCAGTGATGAGGATAAGGGAGTAGTCATCGCCCAGCGACCAGCTTTTCATCGTTATTTCGCGCGACCAGGAAGGCCTGATAACGGTCATTTTCATCTCCGCCCTGTTCGATTCCCCGTTCAGCAGGTCGGTGGCCCTCTGTATGATCTCCGTGGCCGTAATTTCCTGCGCATGCACCTGCCCGCGCAGGCCAGTCAGGCAACCGGAAACCGCTAAAACCGCGATCCATGCAATTCTTTTCATTTCTGTTCTTTCCTTTCTTTGATTAAACGATTGTTTGAATGATCCTGTTTCGATTTCTTGTGACCGAAGCGTTCAATGACGGCCTTTTTCATTTTTTCAAGGGGGAAGGAGTCTTTACCCAGTAAATAGTTCATACTGATACCATCCATCATGGCCCCGAACAGCAGCGCCTCGGTTTCGGGATCTTCCACTCCCTGCCGCTTGTAATAATCAAGCAAAAGAACGATTGTTTCGTCAATGATTTGGGTGTACCTGTCTTTAAAAAGCTCATAAATCCCCTCTTGCATCATGATGCTGAAATACAGCCTCCAGTAAGTGGGATTGTCTCTAAGGATATCGAATGAGCGGTTCACGAAGAAATTGAATTCGTCGTCTGTCAAAACCCCGTCCTTGTTTGGGTCGAAAAGTTCGGTGAGGGCCTTCATGCCTTCTTCCATGATGGAATGGATCAGGGCTTCCTTACTTTCGAAGTAGTTATACATCAGCCCTTTTGATATGCCTGCCTTTGCCGCAATCTTACTGATGGACGTGCTGTGGTATCCTTCCCCGGCAAAAAGTCCCAGGGCCGTGTCCATGATCAGCTTTCGCTTCCCTTCCCTTATCTTTTCGTATTGTTCCGGTGTTCTGGGCATATATTTATGAATGAACGGTCGGTCAAAAATAGAACATTATTATTTAAATGTCAAGTTTTTTTGAAAAATAATCAGTGTTTCAGTGCTTGCCCCGAAACCTCGGTGGCTTGCCCCGGGAATGGTTACATGGCTATATTGCTATATTGTTATATTGTTAAATGGCTAAATTCGTGAGACTGCCTTTTTATGAGCAAAGCGATATGAAAAGGCTTAGTCGAACAAATCCCCGATTTATCGGGATGCCTGCCCCGAGACCTCGGTG
>CAYOLA010000065.1:0-15662 GCA_964404735.1 uncultured Bacteroidales bacterium | reverse complement strand
TTCCCCCTCTCCTTAAGGAGAGGGGGTTAGGGGGTGAGGTGCATTAAACCATTGTCACACATTTTCTTCGAAATGCTCAGTATAAACTCCGTCGAGCGGCTCTCTCTCAATAGCATCGTTATCGCTTTATAGAATTTTCCCGGACACTATTGGTTCAGAATTCAGAATTCAGAATTCAGAATTCAAAGTTCAGATTTCCCTCCCCCGCCACAGGCAAGCAATATAACAATATAACAATATAACAATATGACCACCCGCCACCCGGTTTCCGCACACATAAGCATTTTTTAACGTATATTTGCATACAAACATAACAACATCCTTTCCTATGAAAAAAAGCTTTACCCTGATCATGCTCATTTTTCTGGCCGGCATGCTTTCGGCACAGAACTATGTAAGCACCGAGCCACAAAACAAAAATGCCATCCTGGAGGAGTTCACGGGTGTGTCGTGCCCCAACTGCCCGGCCGGCCACCAGGTGGCCGCGGCCATCCTGGCTGCCAATCCCGGAAGGGCTTTTGTCGTTGCCTATCATCCGGCCAACTCCAGCTTTACCACGCCCTATCCGGGCGACCCCGACTTCAGGCGCACCTACCCGAACGCCTTCTATTCAACGCCCTATTGCGGGTCTTCACGCTTCATGCCCAGCTCCTTCATCAACCGCCGGATTTGGGCCAACGGCGACCGCCTGCAAAGCCGCACCGAATGGACAACCTACACCAACACCATCATGGCCGAAGCCTCCCCCGCCAATATGGGAATGTCAACAAGCTACGACATCATGAGCCAGACCCTCTACATCACGGTTGAGATCTATTATACCGACGACATGACCGATCTGAACCACATTTACGTCATGCTGGCCGAAAACGACCTCGTATCCCAGCAATCGGGTGCTTCAGGCCCTTACACCCATAAGCACACATTCAGGGAGGCATTTGTGGCCCAGTGGGGCGACCCCATCACAGAACCCACCACCCAGGGAAGCCTCATCACCCTTGACTATTCATGGAGCACAGCAGGCTCGGGCTATGTGATGAGCAACTGCGAAGTACTCGCCTTTATCGAAAACCAAACAACCGGCGAGGTCATCACCGGCGTTGGCGTACACGTGGGAGAACAAACATATATTGAACCTACGGCTGATTTCTCCGTTGAAGACAACACCATCGGCATTGGCGGGCAAGCCATATTCACCGATGAATCAACGGGCGCACCCACTTCCTGGGAATGGACATTCGAGGGAGGCGACCCCGCAAGCTCAAACCAGCAAAACCCGCCCCCGGTCAGCTACTATGACACCGGACTGTACAGCGTTACGCTAACCGTTACCAACCCGGCAGGCGAAAACACCATGACCATGACAAATTTTATCGACGTCGGATTCCCACCCCTGGCAGAATTCAATGTGATATCATCGCCCAATATCGTTGCGGGCGACAGCGTGGTTTTTGAAGATGCATCACTTTACGACCCGGTTGCATGGACATGGGTATTTGAAGGGGGAACCCCCGACAGCGTTTTCCAGCAAAACCCGCCACCCGTGTATTATTATGCTACCGGACTGTATGATGTCACGCTCATGGCAGAGAATGAATATGGATTATCCATCTCGCATCTTTACGACCTGGTGAATGTGGGCACGATCGGATTGGAGGAAAAGGCAAATGCCCGCGATATTTCGGTTTACCCGAACCCTTCAGCGGGAATACTGTACATCCGCTCGTCGATACCCCAACAGATCGAAGAGGTGTTTGTCCGCAATATCAGTGGTCAGGTGGTAAAAACCGCCGCGAACATCGAAACAGCAGGGAATAAAATCCAACTCGATGAACTTCCTGCCGGCATATACATGCTGGAGATCAGAACAGCCAGCGACCGCTATTTTGAAAAAATTATCCGCAAATAGGCAAAGCGGGTAAATGAAGGCAGTGTTAAGCGCATTTCACTTCGCTGCCTGTCATATCCATATTACTTTAGTTTAGAACGGCCAGAAGCTGTTGTCGTTCCATATCTGCTCCTTCAGGTCTTCGTTCAGCCTGTGAAGCAAATGGTGATGGGTCCGCTCCCAGTCGGCAAGCATCTGGTACATCTCTTTTTCGTTGGGGTCGGTGGCCTCATCGGCGCGCCCCTGGTAAACTTCTATGGCACGGTTCTCAAAGTCGATGGCAGCCGAAATGGCAGCGGCTTCGAAGCCCGCAGCGGAGATCTCCTTCTTCATTTGCTCTGAAAGGATCATGACCACTTCCGTATCATCGACGGGCGCTTCCACGTCGTTCTTTGCGAAAGTGCCGTTCTTCTCATATTCGGCAAACTGCCTGGAAAGAAAAGCAATATGCTCGTCTTCTTCCCCGGCCATCATCGTAAAGATCTTTCTGGCCGCTTCACTTTCGGTCTGCCTGGCAGCCGTTGCATAAAAAGCCTTCCCCCTGCGCTCGAGCAGGATGGCTGTTTTCAGGATGTCTTCTGCTGATTTTCCCATGTTCTGTTTTTTTTTGTTCTAAAGATAATGATTTATGGTTTAGATGCGGATATAAACAAGCCGGAGGCGATCCGCAGTTTTTATTCGTGGCGATGCCGGTAAAATAACTAACTTTGACCGTATAACAACGAAACAAGGTGAAAGTTCAGGCTGAAACAATACTCAGGCAATTATTTGAAGAATGGTCGGGGGAAAAAACCTTCACGGTCAAACCCTTGCAGGCTTCCGGCTCCCCAAGGCAATATTACAGGCTGGCCTCCGCCGCCACGACCGCTGTCGGGGCTTTCAACCCCGACCTGAAGGAAAACGATGCCTTTCTTTATCTGAGCCGGCATTTTCGTTCGGCAGGCCTGCCGGTACCGGAGATCCTGGCAGAGAAGAGGGAGCAGGGCATATACCTGCTTACCGACCTCGGCAACCGCAGCCTCTTTGGCATGATCACGGAGAATAAAAACGACCATTCCCCTTCGGGAGCGTTATCCGAAATACTTTTTTCAACAGTCAGGATGCTGCCTCACTTCCAGATAGGCGGAGGCAGGGGTCTCGACTACACGCGCTGTTATCCCGCTGAATCTTTCGACCGCCGGTCGATCATGTGGGACCTGAATTATTTCAAATACTACATCCTGAAAACATCGGGCATCACCTTCGATGAACAGGCGCTTGAAAAGGACTTTGAAGGCTTTGCCTCCCGCCTTGAGCAGGCCGGCAGCGGTCACTTCATGTACCGCGATTTCCAGTCGCGCAATGTGATGATCGTTGACGGCAGCCCCTGGTTCATCGACTATCAGGGTGGCCGCAGGGGCCCCCTGCAGTACGATCTTGCCTCTTTCCTGTATCAGGTAAAGGCCGGTTTTTCCGAAAGCCTGCGCATGGCGCTGCTCGAAGCCTATCTCGATGAGTTGTCGAAGCTGGAAGCTGTCGGCCGCGAGGCCTTCATGGAACATTTTTATGATTTCGTCTACCTGCGCCTCTTCCAGGTGCTGGGAGCCTATGGTTTTCGCGGGCTTTTCGAGAAGCGGCCCCATTTTGCCGGCAGCCTTGCACCCGCCCTCTCCCTGCTTGCCGGCCTGCTCCGAAGGCATCCCCCCGGGACCGGCGACGAATTCAGCGCCTGCCTGACAAAGCTGGCTGGCAGCAGCAGTTTTGGAAGGGCAAAGCATCCCGCCTCACCCCTTGTGGTAAGCATCACCAGCTTTTCCTATAAAAAAGGCATTCCGGCCGACACTTCCGGCCACGGCGGCGGATTTGTCTTCGACTGCCGGGCACTGCCAAACCCCGGCAGACTGGAAGAATACAGCCGGCAGACAGGCCGCGACAAGGCCGTGATCAGCTATATGGACAGTTTCCGGCAAGCCGACCTCTTCCTGCACAATGTGTTTGAGATCTGCAGGCAGGCCGTGGAAAACTACATTGAAAGGGGCTTCGACCATTTAAACATCAGCTTTGGCTGTACGGGCGGGCAGCACCGGTCGGTATACTGTGCCGACAGGCTGGCTGAACATTTACGGGAAAAATACGTTATTCAGATCAACCTCTGCCACCGGGAGCAGGGCATATCTGAAAACATGCAGGGAACCGATGAGCAAAAAGATCTGTAAAAAAATCAGGGAAGGCGCCAATCCGAAGCCATTGAAAGACCCGAAATATCTTTGCAAAAACTGCAGCGCCTTGTCGCACGAAGAAAAAAAACTCTGTAAACCGAAAAAGATCAGTTCCTCATGAAAGCAATGATCCTGGCGGCGGGCAAGGGAACACGCCTGCTTCCCCTCACCGAACAAACCCCCAAGGCGCTGATCAGGGCCGGGGGCGTCAGCCTGCTCGAAAGGCTGATCCTCCGCCTGAAAGAGCAGGGATTCAGGCAGCTGGTGGTCAATGTGCACCACCATGCCGGGCAGATCATCGACTTTTTGAAGGAAAAAGATCATTTCGGGCTGCAGATTGACATCTCCGATGAATCAGAGTTGCTGCTCGATACCGGGGGAGCCATCCTCAGGGCGGCACCCCTGCTCGGTGATGATGCCCCTTTTCTGGTGCATAATGTCGACATTATCTCCGATATCGACCTTGCCGGGCTCTTTCGCAGCCATCAGCGCGACGAGGCCCTGGCGACCCTGGCCGTGCGTAACAGGAAAACCACACGCTACCTGCTCTTCGACAGCAAGCTGTGCCTGCGCGCCTGGGAAAACCTGGCTACCGGCGAACGCATCCCCGCCCACGACGAAAAAGAAGACCTCCGGCGGTTCGCCTTTAGCGGGATCCATGTGATCAGCCCCGCAATATTCAGGCTCTTTACCGAAAAAGGACGGTTCAGCATCATCAACACCTATCTGCGGCTTTGCCGCGAACAACTGATAAGGGCTTACAGGCACGACGAAGGCCTGTGGATCGATGCCGGGAAGCCGGAAGGACTGGCGGCAGCAAACCGGCTGCCATAGCCGGTAAGGCGGCAGACATCCCGGCAGGGCAATATAATCTTTAAAGGGTTTATGATTTTTTTCTACCTTTATTGCGCTGAAAACAAGCCATTGCATGCCCGCTTTTCTTGAAGAATTTACCAGGCACATATACGCCCGACATCATGAATGTTTCGGGGATATCTGCATCGTGCTTCCCAACAGGCGCGCCGCACTCTTCATCCGGAAATACCTGGCAGGGATCATTGAGAAAACCACCATCCTTCCCGACTTTTTCTCGATCGAAGACTTTGTGATGCGCTGCACCGGCCTCGCCCCTGCCGACAGCACAGGCATGCAATTCATGCTTTATGAACGCCATATGGAGCTGGAGGGTGCACAGGCCCGGAATGTGGAAGAATTTCTGCCCTATGCCGCATGGATGCTTTCCGATTTCAACGAGATCGACCTGTACCTGGTCGACCCTGAAAAGCTGTTCACATACCTGAGCGAAGCCAGGGCCATGTCGCTGTGGAACCCCGACGGCAGGCCACTCACCGCCTTTGAGGAACGATACCTCAGGTTCTTCCGCTCCATGCATGACTACTACAGCAGCCTGAACACACGCCTGGCCGAAAAGCGGCTGGCATACCGCGGCATGGCCTTCAGGACTGCCGCGGAACTGATCCCCGCAAACACGGACCGCCGGCCATGGAAAAAGATCATCTTTGCCGGTTTCAACGCCCTCACCACCTCCGAGGAAAAGATCATCAAAAGCCTCCTCAGCGAAGGACGGGCCGAGATATACTGGGATGCCGACAAATACTACCTCGACAACGAAAGGCAGGAAGCCGGGCAGTTTCTGCGTCGCTATTTCAGAGACTTTAATAGCGTCGAAGCCGGATGGGTGGGCGACCACTTCAGCCTTGCAAAAAAGATCAGCATATGCGGTGTGCCGGGAAAAGCCGGACAGGTGAAATATGCGGGAGAACTGCTTCAGAAGCTGGCCGGGGAAGAGGGATCGCTCAACAATACCGCCGTGGTGCTGCCCGAAGAAGGGCTGCTCATCCCCCTGCTGAACAGCATCCCCGCCGAAGCCGGCCGGTTTAATGTCACCATGGGGCTGCCCCTGGCCGACGCACCCCTTTTCAGGCTTTTCGATGCCATCATCGGCATGCACCAGAACGCAGCACGACTTGCAAAGACCGGCGAAGACAAGCAACGGAAATATTACAGCAAGGACCTGGGCAGCATATTCAGCCATCCATGGATGCAAATGGAAATGGAAATGGCCGGCACTGAAGGAGAAAAACCCGCCGACCCCGGCCGGGCCATCAGGGATACCGGCAAATTCTTCCTCTCGGAAAAGGAAGTGGCAGGCCTCATCGCCGAAAAAAACATCCCCGGCCCTACGCTGTCGCTCCTCTTCCCCCCGGAAGCAAAGCCCGCATCGCTGCTGCATTCCTTTTCAGGCCTCATCACATACTTCAAAAATATGCTGACCGAAAAGGCCGGGGATGACAAGAAGGGCGGGCATATCATGCTCGAATACCTTTTCCATTTCGGGAGCCTGATACAAAAACTCCGGGAGCTGACGGAAAAGCACGGGAGCATCGACAGTTTTAAAACGCTGCGGCTGCTCTTCCGGCAGCTTGCCCGTCAGCAACGCATACCCTTCCGCGGCGAACCCCTGCTGGGCCTGCAGGTGATGGGCATGCTCGAAACCCGTACCCTCGACTTCGACAACCTCATCATGCTGTCGGTGAATGAAGGGATACTGCCGGCCGCCAAAGCCACCAACTCATTTATCCCCAACGACATTAAAAAAGAATTCGGGCTTCCCGGATACAGGCACAACCACGCCGTTTTCGCCTACCACTTTTACCGCCTGCTGCAAAGGGCGAAGAACATCTGGCTACTTTACGATACCAACAGCGACGAACTGGGCGGAGGGGAAAAAAGCCAGTATATCCTGCAGTTACAAAATGAGATAAAAAAATACAACCCCAACACGCTGATCAGCGAACAACTGCTTTCGGTAACGCCACAGGCGGGCAAGACGGATAAAACCATCCGTATCGACAAGGATGAGCATGTCATGCAACTGCTCAGGGAGCATGCCCGTAAGGGCTTCCATCCCAGTTCGCTGAACACCTACATCAACTGCAGCCTGCAGTTCTATTTTTCCAGATTGATCGGACTGCAGGAAACGGAAGAACCCGAAGAAAGCATCGATGCCAGGACACTGGGCACCATCCTGCATGAAAGCCTCAAAGCGCTTTACCAGCCCTACCTGAACAAGCGACTCGAAAAAAAGGATTTCGAAGCGGTTAAAGCGCTAATTGAACCCGTCCTCAGGGCACAGTTCAGCAAGCTGTTCAGCCTTGAAGAGATCAGTTACGGAAAAAACTACCTCATTGCAGAAGTGGCGGGCAGGCTGCTCAGGCAACTGGCCGCAAAAGAAGGAGCCTGGCTGGCAAAGGGGAAAGAGCTCATCCTGCTGCAGCTCGAAAAAAGATTCGACACCAGCATGCACCTGCCCCTGCACGGAAACATGGAAACCATTGTTTTTGGAGGCACCATCGACAGGATCGACAGCATGGACGGCATCATCCGTGTGCTCGACTATAAGACCGGCAGCGTGGACGAGCGGACGCTGGCGCCCGCCGACTGGGAGAGGCTGTTTACCGACCCGGCGCACCACATGGCATTTCAACTGATCATGTATTTATGGCTGTACAGCAGGGATAGCGGGCAGGCCGAAAACCTGCAGGCGGGCGTCATCTCCCTCCGGGCGCCCGCAAAAGGCCCCATCACCCTGATGATGCCCGAAAAAGAAAAGCCCGGCAAAGAAAACCTGGCAGAATTTGAAGAACGGCTTGGCATGCTGATGGCCGAAATCTTCAATCCCGAAATACCCTTCGCACAGGCCGAAGACGAAAAGCGATGCCATTACTGCATATTCAGGGAGATCTGCAACAGGCTTTCGCCTCCCGGCAATTATTGATCATTTACAGCAAACACGCAGAATATGAAAAAGCTGGTTTTATTTCTTGCGCTCCTGCCCGCACTGATGGCAGCAAGGCCTGCCTTTACGCAGGAAACGGCCCCTGTCCCGGCCAGGGAAGCCGCCCGCAACTGGCTTGCCGCAAAACACATGCCACCCGTTTACCGGATCGCCGGGCCCGCCGACACCATCGCCGACGGCAGGCAAACCCTGGCCTATTGCTTCGGGCTGTATCCGCGCGGCTATATCGTGGTTTCGGCCAGCCGCCTGCTCCCCCCGGTCGTGGCCTATTCTTTCGAAGCGCCGGCCATGCCGGCCGAACAGCCAGCAAACCCGCTTTACAATATGCTGATCCACGACCTGCCGGCCAGGCTGGCATATTATTCGGAAGCCCCGGAGAAGGCCGCCCGCTGGCAGGAAGCCTGGAGCCGGCTGCTGCATGAAGAACTGCCGGGCCGCCACTTTCAGCAATGGCCACCCCAGGGCTCAACCAGCACGGGCGGATGGCTGGAGACAAACTGGAGCCAGTCGTCGCCCTGGAACAACCTCTGCCCGCTCGATGAGGTGACAGGCCTCCGGAGCGTCGCCGGCTGCCCCGCCGTTGCACTGGCCATGATCATCCACTACCAGAAAAACCTGAACGGAACCCGCTTTACCGACGATGATGACTACTACCATTCATATGCCGGCAGGCAATACTGGATCGACGATGATCACGAGGAAATGGACTTCCCCTCGTTTCCACGGCTGAACGGATACCTCGACTCCATCGCCGCCAGGTTCCCCTTATACATGCCCATCACGACAGAAGAGGCTGCAGCCCTCCTGTTTGCCTGCGGCGTAGCTGCCAGGCAGGTATATACCTCAAATGTATCGGGCACCTTCGGCGTAACCCAGGCCTATGATGCCTACCTGCGTTTCGGCTACACCGATGCCATGCTGATATACGAAAGCGATACCTTCTTTTATGCCTGCATGAGGCAAAACATGATGGACGGGATGCCTGTGCACCTGGCCCTGCTGGTGAGTAACGGCCAGGGCGGGCATAATGTGGTGGCCGACGGCTACAACACCGACGACTTCTACCACCTGAACTTTGGCTGGGGAGGCAGCTACAACGGCTGGTACCTGCTCCCCGAAGGCATCCCCTATAACCTCACCACCGTGGAGGGCGCGGTGATGGACATTGGCGTATCACATGTCGGGATGAATGATGTTGCCGGGGGCGATGGACTTTCCCTGGCCATATATCCGAATCCGGCCGGCGGCCACCTCAACATCACCCTCGACATCCCCCACGGCACGGAAGCCGTTGCAGCGATCAGGGACATGGGCGGCAGGCTTGTAGCAGAAATATTCCGCGGGAAACTGCAGAAAGGCAGGCATCAGCTGACATGGACGGGCAGCCTCCCCCCCGGGCGCTACCAAGTGATCGTTCAGGGAGGGAAAAGCATGAAACAGGCTGCATTCATCATCAGCCGCTGAGAAAGGAACAGGCCGGCAGCGATATCCCGGCAGGGAAGAAATAAAAGAAACATCCGTCGAATCATAACACCAAACCGCAAATGCCATATTTTGAACACAACAATGCCAACATATACTACGAGCTTCATGGGGCGGGCATGCCCGTGCTGCTGACAGCCGGCATGTCGAGCGACTCCAAAAGCTGGCAGTTCATCCTCAACAGCCTTTCGGAACATTACAGGGTGATCCTTTTCGACAACCGCGGTTGCGGACGGACAAGCCAGAACGGGTCATTCACCCTGAAGACCATTGCCGCGGATGCCTGCGCCCTGCTCGACCACCTGCACATTGACAAGGCGCACCTCATCGGGCATTCCATGGGCGGGATGATCGCACAGGAGCTGGCCGTGGCATGGCCCGAAAGGATCGACAAGCTGGTGCTGGCCAGCAGCAGCCCGGTGCTCTCCGGCAATGCCCGGGCGATCCTTCATGAGCTCTCCGAAAAATGGGAAGCCGGATTCGACATGGACAAATGGTTTGCCATTATGTTCAGGTGGCTGTTCACCGCCAAAAGCCTTGAAAACAAAAAATTCATGGATGCGGCCATCATCTTCGCCCTGAGCTATCCCTATCCCCAGACACTGCAAGGCTTTAAAGGACAGGTGGAGGCGATCAGCAGCTTCGACCTGCGAAGCGAAACCGGCCGGATCGGCCACGACACCCTGATCATTTGCGGAGATGAAGACATCCTGATACCGCCGCACGAAAGCCGGCAACTGCTCGGCATAAAAGGGAAAACCACATTCGCGGTCATTGAAGGGGCCGCCCATTCCATCCACGCCGAAAAGCCGCAGGAATTTGCCGGGCGCGTGATGGCATTCCTCGCCGGAAAAGAGAACTGTAAACATGAAGAAGATAACATATAAACCGATCGGGATCATCCACAGCCCCTTTAAGGCGGCAGCAGGAACCCCCATCCAGGGCCTGGCGGCCAGGGGCCAAACGGGCAGCATTGAAGTATTTGATGCCTATGCCGGCGGACTGCTCAGCCTCGAAGGCTTTTCGCACATCATTGTGCTGTACCATTTTCACTTGGCAGGCCCGTTTACGCTCACCCCGGTGCCTTTTCTTGATGATGAGGCGCACGGCATTTTCGCCACCCGGGCGCCGGCCAGGCCCAACCCCATCGGGCTGTCGGTGCTGCCGCTGCTGAGCATAGCCGGCAACCGCCTGCTGGCAGGGAACATCGACATTCTCGACGGCAGCCCGCTGCTCGACATAAAACCCTACATCCCCGCTTTTGACCAGGTTAAAGAGGCCAGGATCGGCTGGCTCAGCGAAAAGATCAAAAATGCAGGATCTGTAGGCGACGACGGAAGGTTCACAAAAAAAAGCGGACACCCGTGAACGGGGGCGCCGGGATAAGCCGTCATAAAAAAAACAAGGAACAAGTAAACAACGGCGGCATCAATGCCGTTAATACACCAAACGCAATACCCGCCATGATGACAAAAAAAACAATGGAAGCAGCATTCCCGGAGCACGGGCATATACCCGGCGAATACCGGATCCCCTTACCCTATGATCAGAAACATTACCTGATCGACGGTGAGCTGACAGAATGGAAAGGAGACTTTGAAAAGGTTTACTCGCCGGTCTACACCCGGCGCGACGGCCGGATGGAAAACTTTATCGGCTCATACCCCCTGATGGATGAGGAGACCTCGCTCAGGGCGCTGGATGCGGCCGTCAGGGCCTGGGACAACGGCCGGGGCGCCTGGCCGGCCATGACCGTGGCGGGGCGCATCGAAAGCATTAAAAAATTCGTTATGCTGATGAAGAAGCAGCGCGAGCTGGTGGTGCGCCTGCTCATGTGGGAGATCGGCAAGAACCTGGCCGATGCGCGCAAGGAGTTCGACCGTACGGTTGAATATATCAACGACACCATCGAGGCCATGAAGAACCTCGACAGGGATGCTTCGCGCTTCACCATCAGGGAAGGCATCATCGCCCAGATCCGGCGTGCACCCCTGGGGGTGGTGCTCTGCATGGGGCCTTTCAACTACCCCCTTAACGAGACCTTCACCACCCTCATCCCGGCGCTGATCATGGGCAACACCGTGATCTTCAAACCGCCGAAGCTGGGCGTGCTGCTGCATGAGCCGCTGCTGGCCGCCTTCCGCGAAGCCTTCCCCAAAGGCGTTGTCAATACCGTTTACGGCGACGGGCAGAAGGTGATCGGCCCGCTGATGAGCTCAGGCAGGATTGACGTGCTGGCCTTTATCGGCTCTTCGCGGGTGGCCGACATCCTGAAACAGCAACACCCCCTCCCCCACAGGCTCAGGACCGTGCTGGGGCTTGAAGCCAAGAACCCCGCCATCATCCTGGAAGATGCCGACCCGGGCATTGCGGTGAGCGAATGCATCACAGGCAGCCTTTCCTTTAACGGGCAGCGCTGCACGGCACTGAAAATACTCTTTGTGCATGAACGCATCCACGATGCCTTTATCGACAGTTTCGGCCGGCAGATCGAGCAGCTGAAAGCCGGCATGCCCTGGGAAGAAGGGGTAAGCATCACCCCGCTGCCCGAAGCGGGGAAGAGCGAATATCTCAGCGGCCTGATCGATGATGCCGTAAAAAAGGGAGCCGTGCTTCATAACCCTTCGGGCGGCATCCACCAGCGTTCCCTCTTCTTTCCCGCCCTCCTGACGGGTGTGGGACCGGATATGAGGATCTACCACGAAGAGCAATTCGGGCCGGTCATCCCCGTGGTAAAATACAGCAGGACGGAAGAGCCGCTCGAATACGTGGTCAGCTCCAATTACGGGCAGCAGGCCAGCATTTTCGGACAAAACAGCGGCGAGATCGCCCGGCTCACCGACACCCTCGTCAACCAGGTCTGCCGCGTAAACATCAATTCCCAATGCCAGCGGGGCCCCGACACCTTCCCCTTTACCGGCAGGAAAGACTCGGCCGAGGGGACCCTTTCGGTGAGCGATGCCCTGCGCGTTTTCTCGATCCGTACGCTGGTGGCGCTGCGCGAGAACGACATGAATGTCGACATCCTGTCGGAGATCCTGAAGGAACAGCAGTCGAATTTTTTGTCGACCGACTTCATTTTTTAGCCCGGCGGAAGCCCCGGCCGGCGGAAGTGCAGGGGAGCCCGAAGCGGCGTTGGGGGCCTGTAATGCGCCCGTTTTGATCAGCCGGCATGCGTAAAAGCGCCGCCCGCCGAAGCACGCATACATATTTTTTTTGGAAAATCTAAAATCATTATATATTTTTACCCTGCATTGCCGGCAGCACGCTCACATAACTTTTTTACCGCAGCGGACGGACAAGCGGTAAACGATCCTTCAGTCTCCAAATACCTACCCCAGGCTGCCCCTTGCACAAACGATGCTGCAGGGCATGTATGTGTTGCAGCGAAACCAATGGAGGATTTTGATATATAAACAACATATAAACGTGTTTTTATCTCCCCCTGTGGGGTGGGTAAAAACACATTTGTTGATGCTATAAACAAGTTGGTAGCAATATAGCAAAAATAAAATTAGAATTTTAATATTAACCTAAAACAAGAGTGATTATGAAAAAATTAAGTTTTTTATTCATGTTGATACTATTATCAGCGCAGGTATTACCTGCACAGGAACAGGATGAGATTGTTACCCTTTTCGAAGGCAGTAAAAAAATGTATGATGATGATATTGGGTTTGAAACTCATTATTATTTAACAGGACCAACTTCTCATGGAGCGGTTGACGGTAAAATTCGAAGACAATTCTGTGCAGCGCCAGAAGGGGTTTCAGCTTATGAAATAATTAAAAATTATGAGAAAGCTATTCAATTAAAAGGCGGCGAAATTATATATATATCTAAAGATGTAACAAGATATAAGCTGGACAACGGTGAATGGTATTACTATATGAGAGATGGTTTTGCAAAGGCAAGGAGAGAACATACTAAATTAGTTCATGGCCACTTTGTATCGCACCTTGCAAACAAGTATGTTGCGGGTAAAATAGCTACTGCCGAAAATGATATTTTTATCAGTGTAGCAGCAGCAGATGGTTATTACGAATTAGTGACAGTAATAGCTGAACCAATGGATATGGATAATGTAACACTGAATGTATTAAATGAAAGTATTGCCGATAAAGGCAAAATAGCCATTTATGACATCTATTTCGATACCGGTAAATCTGAAGTTAAAAATGAATCAAATAGTGCATTGGCAATAATTGTAAATTATTTAAAAGAAAATTCTGATAAAAAGTTTATAATTGTTGGTCATACCGATAATACGGGTGATTTTAATGCCAATGTTACTTTATCAAAAGACCGGGCAAAAGCAGTAATTGAAAAGCTGGTAACAGAGCATGGGATTGAACAAACACAACTTATTCCATATGGTGTAGGTTCCGTTTCTCCACAAATGAGCAATGCTACCGATGAAGGCAAGGCACGAAACCGCAGGGTTGAATTGGTTGAGTTTTAATATATACTGCTACCAACACACAATATAAAACAGTTGGGATTCAGTAGTTTGCGGGCGTTTGGTTCCCGCTCCAACTTTCTGCCACGGTGGCTAGGAACGCAGCCCGAAAACCCAACCGTTTCATATTGTCAACCGTTAGCCACCAGTTTAAAAAATGGAAATACACAAGATTTCACATAAAGCCAACGATTCAAATGTCTTCCAAAGAGGATGGATTGACACGAGAATAGATAATATTAGAATCTTAAATATTAGTAAACCATTATTTGCACAATATGAAATTTGTGATAATTGTAATCAGCACTGTTTTTTTTGTTATAACGTTTGGAGAGAAGAAAAGGAAAGACTAAAACCCATTAATAAACAAAAGAAAATAGAGGTTATTAAGAAGATTATTGAATTAGAAGTATTTGGTTTAATTATTTCAGGAGGAGAACCTTTAATCGTAAGTTACCTTGAGGAGCTAATTAATATTGCAAATGACGCAAAAATTGAGACAACGATAATTACAAACGGACTTTTGCTTTCACAAGAAAGATGTAAAAAACTAAAAAAAGTTGGATTAAAGGGGATTCAGATTTCATTACATAGTTGTGATGAAGCTGAACATGACAAAATAACAGGTGTTAAGGGTTCATTTCAAAAGACAATTACAAACATTAAGCATGCGATTGATATCTTCGGAAGTGATTTTATTAATATTAATATGGTTGCAACAAAAAAAACTTGTGGAAGGATTTATGAAACAGCAAGATTTTTGCGCAATATGGGAGTTGTGAATTTTTCCGCATCAAGTTTTTCTTATTCAGGTCTTGGAAAAAAAGTTGAAAATATAACACCTAACAAATCAGACTTTAATATTTTATTCAATCAAATTTTGGAAGCTAAAAAAGACTTCGGTATTTCTACTCTTATTTCAGGTGCATTTCCTTTATGTGCTCTAGATATGAAAATTGATAAAAATGTCACAGAAATGCTTGGGAATATTTGTGATGCAGGAATAACTCAAATTGTAATTGGACCAAATGGTGATTTAAGACCCTGTGTTTCTTATAATGTTAAGTTGGGAAATATATTAGATGATGATGCAATTAGAATTTGGAATGAAAATCAATTTCTTAAGAATCTTCGACAATTAGAACATGTGCCTGATGCTTGTTCAGATTGTAACTATTTAATATTTTGCTATGGAGGGTGCAGAGCATCAGCTTATGAATATACAGGAACATTAAACGGTATTCATCCTTTAATAATTGAATAATATGAATATTATCTTTAAGAATCCGCGAATTAAATACAGAAAAGAGGACTTTGGAGGAATATTGAAAACAGACAAAGGAATTTTCATGATTGATAGAGAAGTATATGATTTTTTGGAATCTTTCTCGCAGTGCTATGAAAATGAGTTGATAAATAAACAAATTGCAAAAGAACTATTAGAAATAAATGGATTAATCAAATTAAATAAGGAGGACGCATTATGTATACAAAAAAAACAAAAGAAATGAAGCACATTACGCCAATTACTGTAACATTGGATTCTAAAACTGATTTATCAGTTGAAAGTTCAACCTCTTGTGAAAGACCATGTGTTTGCGTATGTGTATGCAAACATGGTGGAAGTAAAGCATTAGACTTTGAAAATAATGATATTAATAATGAAAAGAAACAATTATACGATGAGTTCATAAACGGTCAATGACAAAAACCGGTGGCTAATAAATAGGACTCTGAGCGGTCTGCAAGACCCAGCGAGGAGTCTGTGTTGAACTACATCCCCTCTTTTTCTATGTACTTAACGACGGTTTTTGT